>JAGLCS010000071.1 GCA_023146115.1 Abyssibacter sp.
TGAACAACCTGGTGGGTTTACACAGGTAGGCGGCCTGATTTTCTATCTCGCCGCCAGTGATACGGATGACGATGATCCTACGGGGGAGGGCTAGTACTTCTGCCGCAACTGCTGGGATCAGGGGTGCGAGCTGTGCACACCGCCGTCGCACGATGATCGCTCCTCGATGTTCGGCGATGACTGGGCGCCCTCCCCCCGAGACAGCTCGCATCGAGGTCAATTTGTGCACTTCTCTCGAAGCCAAAAATGAAGCACCGCACCGGCCCTGGTTGCGGATGGCGGCACACCGCTCTCGCCGACCTAGGAGCAGCTGGGCGCTATGCGGCCAGCTACTCCCACTACCGCAGTAGTCGCTCACCAAGTGCGAGCAGATGCAGCATTTCCTCATCGTCAGGGACAGCCTCCGCTGGCAGCACGTGAGGTGCCTGCCTTGCGAGACCAAGTTGTGGCCTGCGAGCGGCTTCCTGCCATTGCCGCATGCGGGCTACCGCTTCCGACACCGAAGTTTCGGGGGCCTTGAGGGCATCGAACAATGCACGCAGCGCTCGTTCCTTCGAGGATTCACCGCACAGCGGACGAGATGCAGGTGCGATGGCGTCATAGCGAGACGGGCCCCATAGAGCACTGCCAACAAATTATCGAACAAAGACGAGTCTGCTTGATTGTCCTGCGACGTGCGCGCCTCGCTCCCATGATACTAGCGGTACGAGCACCAGAAGCTGCCTTCCAAATCCGAGTGGGCACTGCTCACCGTCAGAATTGTTGCGTCACCCGCGGCAAGCGAGAAAAAGCTCGCGATTATGGCGGTGGGCCCGGTCGCCACGCTCCGCCAGGAGCGCTGCGCCCGAACGGCCTTGGAGGCAGACCCGTGCTCCCCGGCTGCTCCGTCCATTTGGAGGCCCCTTCCGTGCCCTAACCATGCAGGACGCCGCCGAGATAGCGGCGGACATAACGCACTCTCTCCAGCCCGTCATCCAGCATGTACCGCAAGGCAGACAGGCCGGCCAGCGGGCCAAACTCGTGCGGTCGCTTGAGCCAGGCGTCGGCCTGGGACGAGTCGACGAAAAGGTCATGCAACACCCTATAGATGCCCATCAAATGGCTTACCCGGGTCAGCATCTCTTGGATAGCCGCATCGCTATAGGCTGCCGGATCGAAACCATTGCTGCGCCACGCGTCCGGTTCCGCGGCATCGACATCCAGCAGCGCTGCGAGCTCGGCGTCTGAGATTGCCCATTGTTCGGCCAGCCGTAGCGCTACCTTGAGGCCGGCCTCAGCCTCACGCGGGGTGAGTTCGGTTTGTTTTGGCGGACGCGGATCACTGCTCACTCCAAGCCTCCCGTGGTGAACGCGCGACGCGGATCCAAAAGATCCGGGCACAATGGCCCGGATCGACAATCAGTGCGAACACTCTGAGTCTGTTGTAGACCCATGCCACCAAGGAGTACCGGCGCCAGCGGAAATACAACGGAAGCATGATTCCAATGCCACCGAGCGCTGAACTACCAGTGCACTACTCTGCGACACTTGTTGGTTCGCCGGTACAGAACAAACCACATCGACCCCATCCTTCGTACGCACCAACTGCTCGGGCGGCGTTCAAGTCTCGGTTTGGGCCTTCTCGTGAGTTTCCGCATCAACGAGCTAGTCCCCACAACGTTCGTGGCGCGTCCCCCCCCCCCAGCTCGCCACCACGCTTCGGCGTCAATGTGACATCATCTCCCGCACGGCATCCCGCACCGCGTTGGCTCGCTCCATGGGTAGGAAATGGGTTGTTCCGGTCAGGACGTACACCTCGGCGGCGGGGAGGAAGGCGCGCATACGCTGACGTGCCCTTGGCGAGAAGGTTGATGCGCGTTCCGCGGCCAATGCGATCACCGGACACTGCAAGTCACGGATGCCGGGCCAGGGGTTGTGTTCGGTATGGGCGAAGGTGGTGCTTTCCCACTCCGGCGTGCAGGCCAGTCGAACCTCATCGCCATGCTGCACGAGACCGTGCTGGACATAGGCTTCAAGCCAAGCCTCGGGCCAGGTCTTGAAGCCTCCGCGGCCACGGTAGTTGTCCAGGGCCACGGTGTGCGAGTCGAACGCCCGGCGCCGGCGTGCCGCGCCGGCCGCCAGGGACAACCGGTGGGACTGGCGCAGCAGCTTGGCCAACCACAACTGCCAGCCCTGCCAGCGATCCATTATCACGGGCTCGGCCAGGATCAGGCCCAGCACCTTGCCCGGCCGCCGGGCCGCGGCCATGATGCTGGTGGTGGCGCCGATGGAGTGGCCGGCCAGCCAGACCGGCTCATCCAGGCGATCCAACCAGGCGGTGAGGTCCTGGTAGTAGGTTTCCCAACCCCGGAACGTCGCAGTATCCGCCGCCGCGGCGCTGGCCCCGTGGCCGCGCATGTCCCAGGCGAGCACGTTGCAATCGTCCGCGAGCTGGTCGAGCAGCGGCCTGTACAACCGGCCATGAAAGCCCGTCGCATGGGCCCAGTGCAGCGTGGGGCGCCCGGCTGATCGCGGCCAGCGCCACAGCGCGATGTCACGGCCATCCGGGGCGGTGAATCCGTCGCGCTCGATCGCGCGGGGCGTCTCAGTAGGGTTTTGGCAGGCCGAGGACATGTTCACCGATGTAGTTGAGTAGCATCTCGTTATTGATGGGTGCGATCTCCATCAGCCGGGCCGAGGGCCATAGCGTGATGATGTCGTGATCCTTGTCGAAGCCGTAGCCGCCCTGGGCTTGCAGCCGCGGCCTCGGCAGGCTTGACCGCGGCGCGCGAGCCGAGCAACTTGGCCATGTTGGCATGGTCGCCGGCGTTGCCGCCCGCATCTAGGGGGTCGCGGCGGCCTGGATCATCATGAGCCGGGCGGCCGCCGGTTCGGCCTTGGCCTCGGCCAGCCGGTGCTGCAGGGCCTGGTAGCGCCCGATGGGTACGCCGAAAGGCTTGCGTTCGTTGGCGTAGGCCACGGCCTTTTTCAGCGCGTAGGTGCCCAGGCCCACGGACATGGCGGTCACCAGCAGGCGTTCCGAGTTCAGCGCCTCGAACATGCCGGCCAGGCCCTGTCCCGGGTTGCCGATCAAGCGGTCCGCGCCGAGCTCGACGTCGTCGAAGAACACCAGGTACTGGCGCTCCGACCAGCCCACGTCGATATTCAGGGGCTGCAGTTCCACGCCGGGCGCGTCGGCATTCACCTCGAACAGGGACATGCCCTCGGTGCGCCGCTCGACCTCGCCGGACTTCCGGTTGCAGGCGACGACCAGCATGCGATCGGCGTCCGCCGCGCCGGAGATGAACACGTTGCGCCCGGTCAGGCGGTAGCCGTCGCCATCCGACGTCGCCAGCGAGGACATCGCGAAGCTGTTGGTGCCGACATCCGTCTCGGTAATGGCGAAGCAAAGATTCTGGGCGCCGCTGATCGTCGGCTTGACGAAACGCTCCATCTGATCGGGCGTACCGTGGCGGATGAACGGCTCCCGCGCAAAGCCGATGAGCAGCAACATGGGCAACACCAGTCCGGCCTCGGCCGGCGCTTCCATCAGCGCGACCAGTTCCACTTGGCCGCCGCCGCCCAGTTCCTCGGGAATGGTGATGCAGAGCAGCCCGTATTCGCCCAGCGCCTCCCAGGCCTCCTGTGGGAAGTGATGGTGATCGATGCACTGCGCATGTATTCCCGGCGAAAGCTTCGCTGACCACGCGGTTGGCCTCGCGAATGTCGCGCATGCGCTCGGCTACGCTGGCCTGGTCGAATGCTGATTCGGGTGCCGCATTCATCGTTTCCCCTCTTCTCGCTTACTCGTCCGGAGTGAACAGGTTGCGTTTGCCGTCGTGATGCACGCACCCTGTCTGGTCGAGAAACTCCTCGTTGGTCATCGCATCGAGCAGGCCGGCATCGTCTGGCGTATTGGCCACAAAGCGCCGGCCATCGTCCAGCCGCCCCAGGACGATGCCCTGAACCGGGCGGTCGGCGCGGCTGTGTATGACGGTGTAGGTTTCGATGCGGCCGGTGCCTTGCGCCTGCTCCGCGATGTCCACAACGGGACCGGCGTCGATTTCTGCTTGCAGCCCGGCCGCATCAGTGGGCTGCCAACCGGCGGTGGGCGGTCGGCCACCGTAGAGCCCCAGCGAATGCTTGCTCATGTACCAGCCCACACCGCTGACCAGTCCGGTGGCGCTTCGGTCGGCGCGGATGCGGGTCATGATCTCGGCGATGGCGTGGGTGCAATAGTTGTTGCCGGGGCCGCCGTGATAGGCCAGTCCGCCGGTAACAGTCAGCGGCCGGGGGTCCTGCGCCGTGATACCCAGCGCGTCGCGCGCCATCTGCACCGCGCTGGGGAAACAGCTGTACAGGTCGATATGGTCGATGTCATCGATGGCGAGCCCGCTGGCCGCAAACAGCCGTTCGCCGCAGGCGGTGATCGCTGGCGAGCGGGACAGGTCCGCCCGCTCGGACACGAACCAGCGCTCGTGCGCGTCGGCCGCGGCCAGGGGGTATACCCAGCGTTCGGGGTCGATGCCCAGTTCCCGGGCCCTGGCGGCGGACATCATCACCAGTGCGGCGGATTGATCCACCGCGATGATGGCATTCATTTGCTTGGTGTAAGGGGCGCCGACCATGCGGTTTCGCGGTGTGCGCTCGGCGATGTCGGCCGCTGATAGCGGCTCGCGGCGCCAGGCCTGCGGATTGTTCACCGCGACGGCATTGAACCGGGCATACGATTCGCCCAGCATCCGCCGGTGCTCGACCGGGCCATGCCCGTAGCGGCCGCGCAGAGCCTGCTCGAACAATGGATAAATCTGGATGGGCAGGTCTAGCCCATGGTGTTGCTCGGTCGCAAGGGTCGGCGCGCGGTCGTCGCCGAGCAGCCGCGGGCTCTCCCCGCTTGCGTTGTCGATCACCCCGGACAGGCCGGCACCCTGGCCGCGCATCTGCGTGGCCAGCGCCTCACCCCCTGCGATCAGGGCGCAGTCGAGCTCCCCGGCGGCGATGCGACTCGCGTAGTAGCCGACCAGCCATTGCCCCATATTGCCGCCGATGGGCGTGTAGAAGCGCTCGCCGGGATCAATGCCCAGGCACCGCGCCAGGCTCCCCGGGGCATCGGGATAGGCCGGCGCCAGAATGTTCAGGCAGGTCAGTGACTGGATCTGGTCCAGCACGCCGGCCACGCCGCAGTCCGCGGCCGCGGCCCGGGCCGCGTCGGCAATCAAGCCGATGGGCGTGCGTTCGGCATCCGGCTCACGCGCGGTGATCTGGCCGGCGCCGACGAGTACCGGCGTCGTGTTCTCCCTGTTGGTCATGCGGGTTCTCGTGGCTATCGATCGGTGGCGGGAAACAGCAGTTGTATCCGTCCGCGGGCGATCCACGCGCTGGCGCCTTCCTGTCGACAGGTGACCTGTACCACCCCGGTGCGGCGACCATGGCGCACCACCTCGGCGCTGGCGAAAGTGGATCGTGCACGAGCAGAGCGCAGGTAGTCGATGTTGCAGTCCAGGATGCGCGGGCGACGGGCCCGCGTGTCCTGATCTTGCGCAGCAACCCGCGCGGTGATCTCGATCAGCCCGCCGATCACGCCGCCGTGCAGGGCGGGCAGCTTGCTGTTGCCGACCAGGGCCTCGCGGTACGGCAGATGAACCTCGATGCCGGTCTGGCCCAGCTGGACCTCGAGCCCGAGATGCCGGGCGTAGGGGATGCGCGCCAGCAGCGACTGCCAGGCGATGCAGGCCGCGTGATCGTCGCGCGATTCCGCCTGCTCGACGATGCCGCTCATGTGCCGTCTTCCTGCTCGTTGAACGTCTTGAATCGTTGACCGGGGGTGTTGCGCATGAAGGTGGCGCTGCCGGTGGCGACCGGTTGCGCCTTCCCTTCGGAGAAGATTTCGCAACGGACAAACGCGACCTCGTCCGTGATATGGAGGCAGCCGGCGATCGCCAGCAAGGCACGGTCGATGGTGGCCGGCCGCAGATAGTCCATGCGCAGATCCAGCGTGGCGATCGGTGACAGCTCCTGCGCGGCGGCGAATACCGCGAGCCCGGCAGCGGAGTCCGCCAGCGAATACAGCACGCCGCTGCAGATTTCGTCCGCACCATCGTCGGCGCGCAACCACTGCGGCGGAGCGAGGCGCATGCGGACCCGGTCGGCTTCTACCGCAACCACCTCCATGCCCAGATCTCGGCTGTGCGGCACCTGCTCGCTGAACTGCCGCACCACCGCCACAGGGTCACTGCCAGGCAAAAGCACCGCCTACTCCAGCCATCAGGGCTGCGCGGCCCGATAGCCGTCTTCTCGGGTTGCTGATGCAGCGTGTTCGAAGCGATAGTGCTTCATGGGGAGATGCTTGGCTCGCCACAGCATCTCGAAGGAGGTGGATGGCCGCAGCAAGGGAGCGTCGCCATGGCGATCAAAGTAGTAGCTGTTCGACGCCCCGCAGCTATGGTTCAGGAATACCGTCCCCCGCTGGCGCTTCTGGATGTTCTGGAAGTAGCGGTCGTGCACGTCCCGGCGAATCTCCACGCTGGTCGCATCACGTGCGCGGGCAGCCTCGATGCAGCGCGCCAGGTGAATCGCATTGCCCTCGACCATCTTGAAATAGGACGAACCGATGAGTGCGTACGGGCCCAGCATGATGTAGAAGTTGGGATAACCGGGCACCGTCATCCCCTCGTAGGCCTGATAGCGGCTCTCTTCCCAGAACTCTCCCAGATCGATGCCATTGCGTCCTACGACGTCATAGGATGGCAGGTTGCCCTTCTCGAACACCTTGTAGCCGGTCGCCAGGATCAGCACGTCAATCTCGCGCTCGGTGCCGTCGGTGGTCTCGATCCCCTTGGGCGTAATGCGCTGGATGGGGGTGGTGACCAGATCGACGTGATCCTGGCCGAAGGTGGCGAAATACTCGTTCGAGAATGTCGGCCGCTTGCAGCCGAAGCCGTAACGGGGCGTCAGCTTTTCCCACAACTCCGGGTTGTCCGGCAACTGCTCGCGCATGTTGTTGACGCCCGCGCGCTCGGCCCAGCGCACCAGCCAGGGCATGCGGTTGTAGTACACGGCCGAGATGATCATCAGCGCTTCCGTCAGCGCATCGGTGGTCGCGCGCACACCGCGCTGGGCCAGGCCCGACCAACGGAAAATCGTGCGCAACCAGCCCGGGAGACGGGCGTCCGGCTTCTTGAGCACCCAGATGGGGGTGCGCTGATAGACATCCAGGTGCGCCACCTGCGGGGCGATCTCGGGAATCAGCTGCACCGCGGTGGCACCGGTACCGATCACCGCTACGCGCTTGCCGGTAAGGTCCACATTGTGGTCCCAGCGCGCGGTATGCATGCGCTCACCCTGGAAATCCTCGACACCCGTGATATCCGGCAGCTTGGGTGAAATCAATCCGCCGGTGGCGGACACCAGATGACGGGCGGTGACCAACCCCTTGTCGGTCGTCACCCGCCACAGGTGGTTGCCTTCGTCAAACTCGGCGCGCTCCACGCTGACGCCGAAGCGCATGTACGGATAGAGACCGTACTTGCTGGCCACGCGGCGGGCGTAGTTCTGCAACTCGTCACCCGGCGCGAAGACCCGCGACCAGTTCGGGTCCTGCTCGAAGGAAAAGGAGTAGACGAAGGAGGTGATGTCC
The DNA here is from genome assembly GCA_023146115.1 of Abyssibacter sp. Taxonomy (GTDB): domain Bacteria; phylum Pseudomonadota; class Gammaproteobacteria; order Nevskiales; family OUC007; genus Abyssibacter. The sequence continues at coordinate 7,616 of JAGLCS010000071.1, forward strand.
ACCGCCACGCCGGGGTAGCGGTTGTCGCGCCAGGTGCCGCCGACGTCGTCGGCGCGCTCGATGATCGAGAAGGATGTGATGCCGCGGCTCAATAGTTCGATGGCCGCGCCCATGCCGGCAATGCCGGCGCCGATGATCAATATCTCGTGGTCGGGCTCGGCGGCGCCGTGGCGCGGCACTTGCTGGTCACGGCGGAAATGCTCGTGAAACCGGTCCTCGGCAACGCTCATTAGGGATCCTCCACATCCAATGCTTGCAATCGGGCGTCCGTAGGCCGCCTAGCCGCTGTTCGCGACCTGCAGCCCTGCCCGAGGCGTCGTCCGGGTGTCGACGACCGGCGCCGACAAATGTCGACGCATGAAACCGGCGATCTCGGCGACGTCCTGGCGTGCCTCGGGCAACATCGAGTACAACACCGGCCATACATGCGGCATGCCCCGTCGGGCGTGCAGGGTCACCGGCACCCTGGCCAGGCGCGCACGATGGGCAACCCGGTAAGCGTCGTCCCGCAGGGCCTCGGATTCGCTCACCGTGAGCATGAGCGGCGGCAAGCCGCTGTA
>JAGLCS010000072.1 GCA_023146115.1 Abyssibacter sp.
AAGGTCGCCTTGTAGCCCTCTTCGGAGAGGTAGGTGCTGGCCTGGTGCCAGGTCACCTCGGGCGCACCCGGCTCTTTCAGAAACAGCTGCGAACGCCACAGCTGCAGGTTCGGACCCAAAAGCTGTGCAAGCCGCTCGGTCCATTCCGGGCGCTTGATCAGGTCCCAGACGGCCGGGCAGTCCAGATGACGGTCGCGCCCGGTGACGAACCCGTAGGTCTTAGACGGCTGTTCGATCTCGGCCCAGACCTGCTCTCGCAAGCTGATCATCTCTTCGCGGGAACAGAGTGTCAGCGGACCGAGAAAGCCGTTTTCGTAGAAGCTGCGGATCTGGTCTTCAGACAGTCGCCATTGTTCATCCACCTCCGCCAGGGGTTGCCAGGTGGGCGGATCGGGCATCACACAGGGCTGGTCGATGTAGATGCGGGAGCCGAACGATGTGATCGCCGAGCGGAGCATTTCCCAGTCCCAGGACTGGGCGAACAGCCTGACCTGAGTGGGCACCATGCGGCGTAGTGGCGGGACGGCCTTGATCAGTGCGATGCCCAGCATCAGCAAGGTTGTGGCAATCCGTCTGGCGGTGTTGTTGTTCCGGATCCAATCGCGAATGTTCGAACGCTGCCGCTGCATGATCGCGGCACGGCGTGCTGCTATACCCATCACTTTCTCCCTTGATGGCACGGGTGCATCCGCGCCCGCGACCCCACGATTCGATATCGCTTATTGCTGGTTCATGCCCGCGGTCATGACGAGCAGTGGCTTGGAGTCCTCAGCCGGTTTCAGCGCGGCGACGAGCAGCGCTGGACCCAGGAGGAAGAACAGGGGCACCGCTCCCCAGAGCAGTCCGTTGACGTAGCCCAGTCCGGCGAGCCCGGTCAGCGGGGCACAGAGCAGGGCGCTGATAACCAGCGCGAGAACGGCTGCCTGCAGTGCACTCATCACGAGCGCAAGAGGAAAATCCCGCCAGATCAATGCTTCGGACATGGGCATGCTACCTCCCCAGGGTGGGTGCTCAGAACCGAGTTGGAACTCGCAAAGAGCGTACCCGAAGCGCACCTGTGCCGGTTAAGGCGACGACCGGTCAGGCGTTTTCCGCGCGATCAAGCTCCGCTGCATAGGTTTTCGCCAGCTCGCGGTTGTCGTGCTGCCACGGGTGAAACCCCGGCCGGAAATATGCCAGCCAGCGACCGAAGGCTCGCGGAATTACCGCAGGACGAATCCAGAAGAACTGGAACGCCCGCCACCAGTCGCGGGGGTCGAACAACTTGCGGTCATGCCACAGCAACAAGGTGAGCGATGTGGTCATGCCCACCGAGTACCCCAGGGTCGACCAGAGCATGACCGTGGTACGCAGGAAGTAGCGTTCCAATTTGTTCGGGACCGCCTGTTCAAAGACATCGAAGGCGACGCCCTTGTGCTCGATCTCCTCGATGGCGTGCCAATTCCAGATGCGGCGGACCTGTTCATCGGCATTTTTCAGCACACGCGGGTCGCTCAGCGCGAGATCGCTGAGAATCGCGGTGATGTGTTCCATGCCTACGGTCCGGGCGAGGTTGCGCTTGGGCGACAGGTAGCGCCGCGTCAACTCGACCGGTTTGGCGGTCAGGCTGGTATGAAAATCGACGTCCACGCCCTGCGCCTTGAGCGTGGCGTTGTAGCGTGCGTGTTCTCGCGTGTGATCCGCTTCCTGGCGGATGAATCCCTGGATGTCCTTTTGCAGGTCCTCGTCCTCGATACCGTCGGCGAAATCGCGTACCGATTCGATAAAGGACTTCTCCCCAGGCGGGAAGGACATCGACAACGCATCGTAGAACCGCGATATCCGCGCGTTGCCGCTGTGCCAGTGCCGAGGTCGTTCAGCGTCAAAGGCCAGACGTAGGTTGCGACGTTCGATGGTGGATTCGGTCATCGGGACGACCTCCTGGACGTGCGAGCGGGCGGAAAGGATAGCGTGGCGCCACGTGGCCGCGAAGACCTGTTCAACACAGGTGCGCGGCTACCTGAACCACGGGCAAGAATTGCGCCGGGTGACCAACGGGTCACGAGACGACGCGGTCGACCAACTTGTTATGGAAGCGCCGGAACGCTGGGACAAGCCGTAGGAGCAGCAGCGAGACCATCGTGATCGGGAGCACGACCACGACCGCGCAGGCCAAAAACAGTGCGTAGAACAGCACGATCGGCACCCTTGTCCAGCGGCCCTGACGGCCGCAGAGTCGAATCAGCGCGCCCCAGATCATAAAGCTGCGCAGGCCCATGAATTCGCCGAGCAGCAGCATCGGATTTGGTGGGTTGGGGTCGGGGTTCGCGATCGGTCGCGTGGTGTCACCGGTGCTCGTCTCCGACTCCAGCCACTGGTTGATCCGTCTGCCGAAGGTGTCGGCGCCCTCGATTTCGGGTTCGGCGACGCCCGCTCGCGGGAACAGCCCGAGGTAGCGGTCTTTTTTGCCGGTGAACATCCAGCGCGGGGTCGTGATGAAGGTTGCCGCGGTGCCGCCCTGATCGGCGAGCACGATCCGGTCCAGCAGCCGTCCGCCCAGGCCCCGAATCAGCTTGTTAAGCCGGTACTGGGCCATCAGCCACATATTGCGGCAGGCGGTTACGGTGACGACCGGGGTATCGCGGAACAGGGCGGCCGCGCTCTCCGATTGCAGAAAGGCCACGACCGGCGGCGCAGGGCTCAAGTACCACGGCGTGTACCCCAGAATGATCAGATCGTAAGGGCCAGCGGCATCGATCGCCTTGATATCGGGGGTGACGAACGCGACTGTTTCCGGAAACTCGTCGAAGAAGCGGAAAAACGGCCAAGGGAACGGGTAGGGCTGCACCATCTCGATGCATTGACGCTCTACGGTAACGCCGGGCTGGTCGACCAGCGGCTGTACCAGATGGTCCATAACCCGTGTGAGCTGGCCAGTTTGCGAAAAATGAATCTCCAGCACCCGTTTGGGCGGAGAGGGCGGCGATGCGTCATCGGAGGGCGGCATGATGGCTCCTGGTGCGCCGGCTCAGCGCGAGGCTTGAATTAGGCCACCCGGTACGCTGGGCGGGAATCGTCGGTCGGCTACGGTCGTGAAGCGGGCCTTGGCCAGCAGATCGTGGACTTCGCTGAGGGTGTAAGCGCGACCGCCGACATTGAAGAAGTTGAGCGATATCACGTCGAACAGCTGCGCCTTGATGCCGCCTTCGCTACCGGAGAACTGATCGACAATCAGCAGTACGCCGGTTGGCGCCAGCGCCTTCAGGCATTTTTCGAACAGCACCAGTGTCTGCTCGGGGCTGAAGAGGTGGATGAAGTTCGCGAGCAGGATCACGTCCCAGTTTTCACCCAGATCGTCCTGGAAGGCGTTGCCGGCGACGAAGCTGAGCCGTTCAGTGCGGCCTTGCTCCTCGGCAAGCTTTTTCGCCGTGTTGATCGGACCGCCGAGATCGAAGACCGTGGCATGCAGGTCGGGGTAGTGCGCGACGAACTGACGAGCGTATTCGCCGTGGGCACCGCCGATGTCGATCATCGCCTTCGCATCGGCCGGGATATCGGCACTCTTGAGCACGGCCGGGATGAACATCCGCGCGGCTTGCTGCATTCCTCGGGTGTAGGTTTCCTGCCCTTCGGTGCCGGCTTTTTCGAACTTGGAATGGAAATCCAGCGACGGCCGGCCGGAGACCACGTTGTCACCCAGCGATTGCAGACGCTCATAGGTCACGCTTTGCAACTTGAGCATCTCGCTGAGCCCGCGATCGGGGTGGACGATCCATTTACGTGCCCAGCGGCCGTTTAAATACTTGCCGTTACGGTGCTTGAGATAGCCGCTGCTCTTGAGCGCTCGGAGCAACAGAGCGGTGCCTTCGGACGACAAGCCGAGTTTGTCGGCGACCTCGGCAGCTCCAAGCCCGCCTTCAGTATCATGCTCTGCCAGCAGCTTGAAAACGCCTAGCCGGTTTGCCTCGATGATCGCCCTTGCACGGACGATCGGCAGCTGGATATCCAGCAGTGGTACCGGCACGACGTTCAGCCATTTCAATAGGCCAATAATCGCGTTCACGCACCCTCCTTGGGCTCGCGGTAGCGGCGCGTCGCGCCGGAATCTTGGGTTGCGGGGGCGCCCCCTGCTACACCACGGTTAACAACATCGCCGCCATCGAGAAGCGGGCGCTTTCGGGAACGGCGCAGAGTATCCGGTCGCCTTTTTTCAGGCGGCCCGAATGCAGCAGAGTTTCCAGGATCACAAAAATTGAGGCAGAACCAATATTCCCGGTCTCCGGCAGGTTCGTGAACCACTTTTCCTCCGGGATCCCGTAGCCGGCTTCCGCCATGTGCTCGCCAAGCCGCTTTTTGAAGTACATCGACGACAGGTGGGGGAGGAAGTAGTCGACACTGTCGAAATCCAGACCCCAGTTGTCCTTCATCATCTTGCAGCCAGCTACCGCCACTTCAATGATGTTCTTGTCGAGCACTCGCACATCCTGCTGGAGCAGCAGGTAGCCCTTGGACAGGACGTTGCGCATGTCCTCCTCGTCGGACCAGAACTGGAACTCGCCGTCCTTGTCCTTGACCATGCCGTTGTACATGCAGGTCGGTTTCTGGCCTGCCCAGGACATGACTTCCAGATTATCGATACGCAGCGACAGGCGGTCCTCGCGCGGGGCGGTTTCGACCAGCGCCGTGCCGGCGCCATCAGACAGCATCCAGCGCAGGAACTCCTTCTCGAAGCTGACCATTGGCGCGGCTTCGGTCTGGTTGGCGTCCGAGTCGGTGACCATGGTGTACGAATGGCCTTGCATGAACGGTGAGGCGCGTTCGGAGCCGGAAACCACAAAGTTGTCGCGAATGCCCATCGCCAGATTCATGTAGGCGTAATTCAGCGCGGACATGCCCGAGCAGCAGACCCCGGCGGCGGACATCACCTCGGCGGGCTGCAGTTCCAGTTCGCCGGCGACCATGTTTGCGTGCGACGGAATGAGCTGATCGGGCGATGAGCTGCCGCAGGCGAGCCCTTGGATGTCATCGACACCCAGGCCGACCTTGCCCACCAGCGATCGCACGGCTTCGCCGACTAGCTGGGCGTTGGTGTGCGTGCGTTCTCCAGTTTCCTGGTTGACGGCGTAATAGCGCTGTTTGATGCCATTGTTCTGCAGCACAAACAGCTTGACGCGTTTCGGCTGGTTGGGGATTTCTCCCAGAACCACTTCGATCTGATCATTGGTGACGGGCTCGTTTGGCAGAAACGATGCCATCTCGGTGATGTAGACAGTTTTCACTTCGTCCAACCTTTACTTGGATGCATGGAGTTGACGAGGGATGAGGCGCCGCTCTCCCGATTAGCAGCGCATCAGTGAGAGGTGCCCGGCTTGCGCAGCGTGAGAATCACGTTGCAGCCCCCGAATGCGAACGTGTTGGACATGACCGCGTTCAACGGCATCTGTCGCGCTTCATTAGGCACATAGTCCAGATCGCAGTCGGGATCCGCCGAGTGCAGGTTGATCGTGGGGGGCACGATGCCATCGCGCAGCGACAGACAGGAACTGACGAACTCGATTGCACCGGAGGCTCCCAATGCATGGCCGAGCATGCTTTTGATGGAACTCATCGGTACCCTCGCCGCGCGATCGCCCAACACCTGCTTCACGGCCTCGGTTTCGGTGACATCGTTGGCCGTTGTCGCCGTGCCGTGGGCATTGATGTAGTCGATGTCGTCCGGTGACATCTGCGCATCGCGCAGGGCGTCCTTGATGGCTGCAACCTGCCCGTCAACACTGGGGCGAGTCGCATGGAACCCGTCATTGCTGCACCCGTAGCCGGTGACCTCGGCATAAATCGGTGCACCGCGCTTGCGGGCGAGGTCCTCTCGTTCGAGCACGACAATGGCGGCGCCCTCCGAGAGGACGAGACCATCCCGGTCCTTGGAAAACGGGCGCACCGCTGCGCCAGGTTCGCCGTTGCGCACGGACATCACGCGCATGGCATTCCAGGCCGCGAACATGCCGTAGCTCAAGGGTGCCTCGGTGCCGCCAGCGATGATCGCATCCGCGTAGCCGTGCCGGATCAGGCGCACGGCCTCGCCGATCGCGCTGGCGCCGGAGCTGCACGCCGTGGAGACGGTGAAGTTCGGGCCTCGAACGCCGTAGTGAATGGCGATATGACCGGCCGCGGCATTGAACATTGCCTTGGGCACCGTCAATGGATGCAGGGTTTGCGGACCGCGGGCGTGCGTGTGCAGCGCGTACTGCTGATTGTCGATCGTTCCAATACCGCCAACCCCGGTACCCAGGATGACGCCCATGCGGGAGGGATCACCGGTGACACCGGATTCCTCGACGGCTTCTTCGCAGGCCTTGAGAGCCAGCTGGGTGAATCGGTCCACATTGCGGGCAGCGCTATAGCTCAGCGCGGACGGATCGAAGTCCGCGACCTGGCCGGCGATCTTGGTTTTCAACCGAGAGGTATCGACGCCCTCCAGAGTCTTGACTCCAGAGCGGCCCTCGCAGATCGAATCCCAGAATGACGCCTTGCCGATGCCCGCGCTGGAAACGACGCCCAGCCCGGTGACGACAACTTTCACGTCAGGCGGCGATCTTGGCGTTGACTTCGCCTTCGACAATACGCACCAGCGAGTCGAAATCGGATACGGCGCGCGATTCCTCGTCATCCGGAAAGCTGATGTCGAAGTGGGTTTCGATCGCGAAGATGGCTTCGAGGAAGTCCAGCGAATCCGCACCCCAGTCTTCCAGTGTCGAACCGGAGGTCACACCTGCCGCGTCGATCTTCAATTCGCTGGCGATAATTTCCCGAACTTGGTCAGCAATCGTGGTCATGTTAGGAGACTCCCTAGGTCTTCGTGACTACTCGACGGGCGTGAACCGCCGCGCCGAACGGTGAGCCGCAGGCGGCATGGGTGCTCGTGACAACCGATGACAGCAAGATGGGCTTTGCCCATCGCTCTCGGGACCGGGGGGTAACCGTTGACATCCGGTCAGGTCCATTCAGCGTACAAACATCCATGTCGCCGACGACGCAAGGTTTTCAGCTTGAGCTGTCGCAATATCCGTACCGCTTCAGGTTCTCACCTGCGATGGATTCGACGATCTCGAAGCCGGAATACTGGTTGACGTGAGACACCCGTCCCACTTTTGCCATTCGCGCGTCAAACGCGGCCTTTGCACCCGGCTGTTCGGGCTCGCCCAGCTCGCAGAACTCGAGAATCTGGCCGACGACAGCCTGGGGCTCAGCCAGCACATCTTCGTATCGCACTTCCATCAGATGCGGAATCGATGACTTGATTCGGTCCATGTAGTCAATGGACTCGTTCCAGATGTGGGACGTGGTGCGCAGATCCTCGGCCCCCCACGTCTCAATAGCCTGTTCCAGGCCGTTGACGCGTGGGTAGGGGATGAACGGCTGGTCCTTGAACATCGGGTGGTTGACCTTGATGTCCTGCTCGCGCTGCCTGCGGTAGAGCTTGATCAGTGAATTCGCGACCTGACGGCCATCCCGGACGAGGTAGATGAAACGCGCGTCGGGGAAGAGCTCGGCAACCAGCGGGACCACCGTCAGCAGCGCAGGCGATTTGTTCAGGAACCGGTCGCCGCCGCGATCGCGAAAGCAATTGATCACGTGCTTGATATAGAAATAGATGTGCTCGATGTCTTCTGGAGTGAAGTCATCCAGGGTCTGTTCCGGCCAGGTCAGGGCGAACGGATCGAGTTTGAGCGCCTCTGCCCAGAAGCGCATCGCCTCGGCCGGGGTGCCGGCGTTCACGATGATGCTGTCCTTCAGATACCGCTCGCCTTCGACGTCCAGTTTCAGCCGTTTTCGCAGCAATTCCGTTGCGTAGAACGTGCGCGGGTCGCGTGCGCTATCCATGGCATGGGTGACATAGGCGACGCGTTCATGGCAGGAGAGGATTTCCTGCATCATCGTCGAGCCGCAGCGCGGGGTGCCGACGATGAAGATCGGCGCCTTGATTTCGATGTCGTCGATACTGGGGCGTAGCACCCGGCTGACCATTCGGATGGCCGCGGTACGCCAGGGCGGTACGTCGAGTGAAACGAGATGCTGATTCGCGAACTGCTGCGCGAGCAGCACTCTGGATAGCCAGTTAGCGTACTCCGCCAATGTACCGCTCCGTTGCCTGGGGGGTGGATTCCGTTTCGGCGAAGCAGATGCACGGAGTATGCCGAGCCTGCTCACAGGCGACCGGTGAAGATCGCCTGCGAAGCGTAGCAGGTTGGGCGTCACCCCCCTGCCGTTATCCGCGCAACGGTGGGGCAGTGTTTGGCTTGTTGCGGGGCGCATAGCCGTCACAACAGTCTATTCTGATTGAGTTTTTAGCCTTTCTAGTCGCTGGAGTCCGTGCGTGCTCGTAGTGCAAACCCGGTCACAGGTTCGCCCTGGGCACCTCGCCAAAGCCGGCGTAACCAAAGTCCGAAGTCGTCCAGCAGGCTGTAGATTGCCGGCAGAAGCAGCAGGCTGACCACGGTGGAGAACGTGAGCCCGCCAATAATGGCCCGAGCCATCGGGAAGTAGGGCGGGCCGTCGCCGCCCACCGAAGCGGTGCCCACGCCCAGCGGGATCAGCCCCAGCACGGTGGTGCCCACGGTCATCAGGATTGGCCGCAGGCGGTCGCGGGCGCCGGTAGCGATCGCCTGTTCGCGGGGCAGGCCGGCAAGTCGCAGATTACGAATATGGTCGATCAGTACGATGCCGTTGTTCACCACCACGCCCATCAGAATCAGCATGCCGATCATGCCCATGAACTGGAAGGTCGTGCCGGTGAGGGCGAAGAACCAGAACACGCCGATGAACGAGAACAGGATGCCGGTGATGATGGCAAACGGTGCCAGGATGGATTCGAACATGGCCGCCATCACGAGGTAGATGAGCGCCAGCGCCAACAGCAGGTTGAGCGCCATGGAGCCCATGTTCTCGTCTTGCTGGTCAAAGGCGCGACCCAAGTTCCATCCGTAGCCCGCAGGCATACGGTACTGGTCCATGATGCCCTTGATGCCATCGCGCAACTCTTCGGCGGTGGCATCGTCCTCGGTGAACAGGTTGACCCGAAGCCCGGTTCGCCGATTCTGGCGCCGTATCGTCGCCGGAACATCGCCGATGGTCAGTTCCGCGATATTGCCGAGGATCACCGATTCACCGGTGCCGCTGCGGATCGGGAGCTGGCTTAGCTGGTCCAGATTCAGCCGGTCCGCGCGGCGGAACTGCAGCAGCAGGTCAATCTCCCCCGTTTCCGAGCGATAGGGGCGCAGCTCCACGCCACGGATCGCCGTCGCCACGCTTTCTGCGACTTGCTGGCTGGTCAGGCCTACCTTGCGAGCGCGATCCCGGTCCACGCGTACGCGAACCTCCCAGCTGGACGCATCGGCTTCCACGCGGGCATCGCGCACGCCGGTCACCCCCTCCATGAGCCGAGCAACCTGCTCGGCCACCTCGTTCAGCCGTTCTGTGGACTCGCCGGTAATGAAGAGCGACAGCTGCTCGCCGCCGCTGCGTTGCTCATTGAATGTCGGGTTGCCGATGGCGATCTTCGGCAGCTCCGCCATGATGGCGTCCTTGAGCTGCTCGATGGATTTCGTGCGCTGCTCGCCCTCCTTGAGGATGATGGTCGATTCGGCGCGGCCCAGGTCGTAGTAGCTGTATACGCTGTCGAATTCGAACTCGTCCTTGTGTGCAAACAGGTAGGCCTCGACCGTGTTCACGGCGTCCTCGACCTTGTCCAGTGCGTAGACCTCATTGAGGTGATAAGGCAGGAACAGGCGCTCCGTATCGTTGCGCGGAAACATTTCCATTTTGACCAGCCCGGTCATGAACAGTGGCGCCACGCTGGCGACGACCAACAGGGCGCCGACCACGGCGACCCAGCGATGCCGCAGCGTCCACGCAATCATCCGCGGGTAGCGGCGCAAGATGGCCTGCATCACGCGGCCGCCCTCGGATACGCGACCCTGAATGCGCGAGGCAAGCTGCGGGATCAGCGTGCGGGCGATCGCCAAGGAGGCCGCGAGCGAAATGCAGATGGTGATCGCCACATGGCCCATGAACATCGTGATCTCGTCCTTCTTGCCGAAGATGTTTGGCAGAAAGACGATGGCCGTGGTCAGCGTACCGGCCGTGACGGCGAGCGCGACGGAATCGACGCCGGCGATGGTGGCGCGTGTCGGGTCGTTAGGATGTTCGCGTCGGCTGGTGAAAATACTTTCCGTGACTACAACGGCGTTGTCCACGAGCATGCCGATGGACAGCATCAGCCCCATCATCGACAGGATGTTCAGCGAAAAGCCGAGGAAGTACATCGAGCCCAGCGTGATCAGGATCGAGAATGGTACGGACAGCGCAACGATTAGCGTCATTGGCCAGTCACGCAGAAACGCGTACAGCACCAGCAGCGAGAGCAGGGCGCCGATCAGCCCGGACATCAGCAACTCGTTCAGCGAATCCTTGACCCCGTCGGCCTGGTTATCCATTGCGAACAGCGTCACGCCCTGCATCTCCGGCAGTTCGCTGATGACATCGATCTCGGCGATCACGGCATCGGCGACCTCAACCAGGTTGGCGCCGTTCTCCTTGAAGATGTTCAGGCCGATGGCGTACTTGCCATCGAGGTGCCGACCGCGGGTGCGCACCGGATCGGTGTGGCGCACGTCAGCGATATCACCCAGGCGCAGGCCGCGCTCGCCGACCACCAGGCGTTCGATCTCGGCGATGGATTCGAACCGGGCATCCGGTTTGACCGTGAAGCGGTGATTGCGGTCGGTGATCTCACCTGCGGCGAACTCGAAGTTTGCGGCGCGCAGACGCTCGGCAACCTGGCGCAGGTCGACCTGATGCGTGGCCACCCGGTCGGCGGACAACTCGATGCGCACTTCCTTGGCCCAGACACCGTACAACTCGACACGCGAGACACCCTGGATGCGTTCCACACGCCTTCGCAGATTGCGGTTGAGCATGTCGTAGGCATCCGCGAGATCGCGGTTGGCCGAGACCCGCAACACGAGTATTGGCTGGTCCGCGGCGTTGAACTTCTGGAATCGGATACGCTGCAATTCATCCGGCAGCGTGTCGCGAATTGCATCGATCTTGTCTCGCGCCTCGACACCCTTGATGCGCAGATCGGCGCCCCAGTCGAACTGCACGAATACGCCGCCGCCGTCTTCGCGGGATTCGGAGTACAGGCGTTTGACGCCGGAGAGCGTCGACAGCGCCTCCTCGACCGGGCGGACGATGCGCCGTTCGACCTCCTCGGGCGTGGAGTTGCGATAGGGCAGCTCCACCCAGATGCCCGGAAACTCCATCTCGGGCAGGTATTCCAGCGGCAGCAGCCGAGACGACATGATGCCGATGACCGCCAGGCACACGAAGACCATGGTGACCGTGACCGGTCGCTTCAGTGACAGCTCGGTCAGACTCACGCGGCTGACTCCGTGGACTGGGTCGGTTTGGTCGGCGCGGGATCGCGTGTGACCAGCGAGTAGACCACCGGGATCACGACCAGCGTCAACAGTGTCGATACCATCAGACCTCCGATCACCGTGATCGCCAGCGGTGCGCGCACCTCGGCGCCATCATCACCGCTCAAGGCCAACGGCAGCAATCCCAGCGCGGTGGTCAGCGTGGTCATCAGGATGGGGCGCAGCCGGGCCTGTCCGGCCTCGCGAATCGCGTCCACGACGCGCAGGCCCTCGTCGCGCAGGCGGTTGATCAAATCGATCAACACGATCGCATTGTTGACCACGATGCCGGCCAGCACGATCAAGCCGATCAACGCCACGACATTAATCTGCGTGCCGGTGATGAACAGCGCGGTGAAGGCGCCGATGGCCGCTAGCGGGACGGAGAACAGGATGACGAAGGGGTGGATCAGCGACTCGAACTGTGAGGCCATGACCAGGTAGACCAGAAAGATCGCCAGGCCCAGCGCCAGTTGCAGCGACCGGAAGCTGACTTCCATCTCCTCGCTCTGGCCGCCCACGTTGGTGCCGACGCCGCGTGGGATGTGGATGCGGCGCAGATGCGATTCCAGCTCCCCGACAGCGCTGCCCAGGTCGCCGTAGGCCATGTCCATGCTCAGCACGACGACACGCTGCTGTGCCGTGCGCCGGATCTCGGCCGGGCCGCGGTCGAGTCGCACGGCGGCTACCGATTCCAGTGGTACGGGATGCTCGGATTCGGGATTGATCACCAGTCGCTTGAGATCATCGTAGCTCGTCTGGTTCGCCTGCTTGCCCCGGACGACCACATCGATTTCGCGGTCCGACACGCGATAGCGCGTGGCGACATCGCCTTGCACCAGTGTCACGACACGTGCGGCGAGATCGGACACCTGTAGGCCGAGGGCGGCTGCACGCTCCTGCTCGAACACCACGCGAACTTCCGGCTGGCCACGTTCGGAGGTGGACTCGACATCGACAAAGCGGTCCGACTGTTCCAGGCGCCGTTGCAAGGCGATGGCAATCCGCTCCAGCGCGGCCAGATCGTAGCCGGCGATTTCGATCTCCAGCGGCTTCTCGGTGCTGAACAGCGTCGGCGTCTCAAAGCGGTATTCCAGCCCCGGCGTCTGTCCGACGCGTTCGCGGATACGTTGTCGCAGCGCCATTTCGTCTGCGCCATTCTTCAATGCGAAACTGATCGACGCGACATTCTCGCCACCCAGCTCCGGGTTCGAGTCCAGCCGGTTGCCGGTTCCGGCTACGCCATAGACCGTGCGCACGGCCGGGTCTTCACGGAACGCAGCCTGAACCCGCTGCAGGAACCGATCGGACTCTTCCAGCGGTGTGCCCGGAGGCAGATTCGCTTCCAGCGAAAACTCGCCCTGGTCCATCGGCGGTATCAGTTCAACGCCGAGCTGGGTCGCCAGCCACAGGCTGGCGGCGAAGGCCAGGCCGGCAACGATCAGGACCAGCGCGCGGGCTTGGAGTGCGGCATTGAGCAGGCTCGCATAGCCGCGCGCCAGGGCAGCGTAGGCGCGGTTCCAGATGGCCACGACCGGGCGTAGCAGCAGGCCGAGCGTTCGGAACAGCAGCCAGACCAGGCCCACCGGCAGGCGGACCAGCCAGGTCAGCACCCATTCCACCGACCGGAAGAAGCCGAATACGCCACGTCGCCAGCGCGACTGGCCGGCCAGGGGTTCGCGCGGCGCGATGTGGCGGCGCTCGCCGCCGCGTGCCGCCAGCGTCGGGATGACGGTGAGCGACACCGCCAGCGAGACCAGCAGCGCGAAGGTGACAACCAGCGCCTGATCGGCGAATAGCTGACCGGCAATGCCTTGGACAAACACCATCGGGAAGAACACGGCGACCGTGGTCAGTGTGGAGGCGATGATGGCGCCGGAAACCTCGGCTGCGCCGGCGACAGCGGCGTCAATGAGCGAATCGCCGGCTTCCCGCCGCCGCGCGATGTTTTCCAGCACAACGATGGCGTTGTCGACCAGCAGCCCGATCGCGAGCGCCATGCCGCCCAGCGACATGATGTTCAGCGATAGCCCGGCAAACTGCATCGGTAGAAAGGTCACGATCACCGAAATCGGGATCGCCACGGCAATGATTAGCGTGGGGCGCAACTCACGCAGAAACAGGTACAGCACCAGCACCGCAAGCAGGGCGCCGTAGAGGCCGGCCTGGGTGACGCCACTGATCGCGCTTTGAATGAACACCGACTGGTCGTAAAGGCTGGTCAGCGACAAGCCTTCTGGCAGCACGTCATTCAGGTTGTCGACACGTGCCAGCACGGCCTTGGCGGCGGCAACCGTATTGGCATCGCCTTCCTTGTACACCGCAACCTCGACGGCTTCACGGCCGCCAACCCGAATGATGGCTTCGCGCTCCTTATGTCCCGCGATGACCTGGGCCACATCCTCGACGTAGATGGGGCGCCCGTCGATGCTGGTCAGGATGGTTCGGCGGATGTCCTCCAGCGAACCGAACTGATTGAGCGTACGGACCAGGTAGGCGGCGCTGCCATCTTCGACGCGGCCGCCGGACAGATTGACGTTCTCGGAGTTCAGCCGCTCGGCGATCTGCGCCGGGGTCATGCGCAGCTGCGCGACCTTGTCGATGTCGAGCAGAATCTGGATTTCGTCTTCGAGACCGCCGGAGATCTTGACTGCAGCCACACCGATCACCGATTCCAGCGGTCGCTGCACCTGGTCTTCCGCGGCGCGGCGCAGCCGCTTGAGCTCTTCTGCGGTCGGTGCGCTGTCACTCGTCAGTGACAGCGCGAGGCGGACGATGGGGTCTTCCGACGGATCGAAGCGCAGCACCAGCGGGCGGGAGGCCTCGTCCGGCAACTCCAGCGCATCGAGGCGCTCTCGCACGTCCAGCACGGCAAAGTCCATCTCCGTGCCCCAGGCGAATTCGAGGACCACGTCGGACTGGCCGGCGCGCGAGACCGAACGCACCTCGCGCAGATTCTTGACGATGCCCAGCGCTTCCTCGACGGGCTTGGAGAGCAGGGTCTCGACTTCCGCCGGTGCGGCGCCCACATAGTCGGTGCGCACGGTAAGGGTGGGGTAGTTGAGGTCGGGCAGCAGCGTGACTTCCAGATTCGAACAGGAAACCGCGCCGAACAGCACGAACCCAAGCGTGATCATGAGTACGGCGATGGGCCGTCTCGCGGACGTACCGACGAAGCCCATGATCAGCCCTGCGTCGAGGAGGTCTCGGCGGCCTCCGCGTCGGGTGTCTCATCCGTGCTGGCCGCATCGTCCTGGCCGATCACGTCGACGGGAGAGCCGTCACGCAAGGCCGCCTGCCCGGTGATCACGACCGTCTCTTCGACATCGACGCCGGACACGATCTGCACAACGTTGCCCTCGGAGAACCCGACTTCGACATCGCGGCGCTGGGCCTTGCCGTCAACGATGACGAATACGGCGTCGCGGGCGTCTTCTGTGACCACGGCGTCGGCGGGCACCAGCACGGCATCATTGCGGCTGTCGTAGAGGATCCGCACACGCCCGAACATGCCCGGTTGCAGCTTGTTCCCGGCCTTGTCCATTTTGACAGTGACCTTGACCGTGCCGGTGTCGGGATTGACGACCGGACTGATGCGGTCCACCTCGCCGGGGAAGATCTCGTCGGGCCAGGCATCGAACGTCAGCCTGGCCGCTTGCTGCTTGCCCAGCTTGTGAATTTCGCGTTCCGGTACATGAAAGATGGCCAGCAAAGGGTCGAATTGGGTGACATGGAACGCGGGGCTGTTCGCCGCTACCAGATTGCCGACCTTGATGAGGCGCTCGGATACCGTGCCCTGAATGGGGGAGCGGATCGTCGAATACTCCAGCGCAAGCTTGGCCATGTCGTGGCTGGCCTGTGCGGATTCCAATTCGAACCGCGTGCGGTCGAACAGCTCGCGGCTGATCAGGTTTTCACGAAAGATCGCCTTGTTGCGATCGTGATCGGCGCGTAGTCGTTCGAGCTCGGCCTTGGACTGGCGCAATTCCAGTGCGCGCTGGTCGGTGTCGAGCTGGGCCAGCGGGGCGCCGGCGTCCACATGATCGCCTTCCTCGACGTAAAGCGTCTCGACGATACCCCCGACGCGGGCGACGACGGCGGATTCTGCTTCGGCTTCCAGTGTCGCGCTGCCACGCCAGGCCGCCGAGATGGACCCCAGTTCGGCGGCCGCCACCTCGACCGGGATGGATGGCTCTTCAGGTTCGTCCTCGCTGCCGTCGCCGTTGTCGGCGTTTGGTCCGCCGCAAGCACCGAGCAGCCCTAACGACAATACGAGAACAACTGACCAGCCAGTCAATCGAGACATCCTGATTCACTCCCTTGCTTGCGGTGATGTTATCGAGTGCTGGCCCGCGCCCGCAGGGGCGCAGTGACTCGACGCTGTATCGACGGGCTTCAAGCCCCGTGCCACCCGGCGGTACATTTCTTAGTGATTGATATTAAAGAGTATTTCGGAAACCATTCCGTTTGCTGCGGGCGTTGATCGGTCAATATCGCCGAATAATCGGCTCTTTCACCAAAAGGTTGCCCGTCGCGAGTGGATGATTGTTCAGACCCAAGATGACCGGAGGGTTCCAATGGTCGCAGCGAATCCTGAATGTTGAGCGGATCGGCAGCAACTTGGCGGTGCGATTCAATCGGAGCTTGCGCGGCGGCCGCGCAGCCGCTGCGCAAGCGTGCGCCGGGCTTCGGCCATTATCGATTCGCGATCGACCAGTTCCAGCACATCGCGAACGGCTCGTTTGGGGCCACCGGGGCCCCAGCTTCGGCCATTGACGAAGTAGCGGGTCGCGGCTTCGCCGATGAGGTAGGTGGCGTACCAGGCGACCGAACCCTGGGCCAGCGCGGTAACGGTCACCGACAGGCCGGCGCTGAATGTCTTGAGCACTGCGGACGCGGCATGAACGGCCCAGACGGCGCCCATTAACGCCGCGAGCTGGACGCTGATAACGGCCACCAGCCGGCCCGCCTCGTGGCGGGTCACCGGCAGCCCATAGATCCGACTGAGATGGAATACGAGACTCACGTCCAGAGCGGCTGCGGCTGCGAGGTCGGCGAGCGGCACGGGATTGACCGCCACGGCAAGTCCCTTGCCGAGACAATACCCTCGCACGACGCGGCGCGCGGCCGCATGGCGGATGTCGGCGACGCGGGCGGCGACGCTGTCCGAGACCTCGCTGGCGAACAAGCCGGCATTGAGCGCCGCGAGCACGCGGCCTTCACGTCGCAGGATGCCGATGATGTGACGTTCCAGCTCGGCGATGTCGGGCTGTCTTGGACGCTGAAATTCCTCCTCGTCACCGGACTCGGTCATCCGCAGCACGGTTTCGGGCCGGGGGGCGGCTGCTGCGGCCAGCACGTGTTCCGGCCGCACCAGCCCGGAGGCCTTGTGGCGCAGGGCTTCCAGCAGCGCATGACGTTCGGGGGTGGTGTAGCGATCCGCCTTGTTCAGCACCAGTAGCAACGGGCGGTGTGTATCGGACAGCGTACGCAGTGCGTCCTGCTCCAGTTGGGTCAGGTCCGCCTCGCATACAAACAGCACGAGATCAGAGCGGCGTGCGACTTGGCGAGCCAGCTGCTCCCGGGTTTCTCCATCGATTTCATCGATGCCGGGGGTGTCGAACACGCGTACCGGGCTATCGCCCACCGGCACCCAGGCCCGAGCGTCAGCCTGGGTGGTCACGCCATGTAGCGGCCCGGTTGCGAATGCGTCGTCGGCAATCAAGGCATTGAGCAGTGAGGACTTGCCAACGCTGACTCGTCCGAACACCGCGATGTGCAGCTCCTCCGAATCCAGCTTCTGCCACAGGGCTTCGAGGTCCGCGTACTCGGCTTCCAGCGCGTGGCGCACGCTGCTCGGTGTCTGCGGATCGTCGATCAGATCACGCACGCTGTCGCGCACGGCATGCAAGGCTTCGCGGGCGCCATGTTCACGGACCGATGGTGACTCGCTCATTCCGGGTCAGTCCGTGACCTACCGCGCAGCGCCAGCCGTGCGACACGTCGGGCGCTGACGGCCAGATCGTCGTCCAGCACTTGCTCCAAGGTGGCGTTGATATCGTCCGGGCGCAGGGCGCCGGATCGACGGAGTGAATCGGCCAGGGCATGTCCGAAGGCGTCGAATAGCAGACCGTAGGCGACCGCATGCGCCAGGCCGCCGGTCACCGTGCCGATGCCAGGAAACGCCTTGAGCGCGTTGCCTGCGACCGCAAGGACCAGCGCGGAGGACTTGCGAGACGTGCTGCCGGCGTTCTTGAGCACGGTTTCAATTTCCAACTCTCGGACACGGACATCATGTAACTGGCACAACGAGCGCACCAGGCGCGCGCCGATGGCGCCTTGAATGACCAGGTCGGAGCCGGGTGACAAGGCCGCCAGCGCGCCGACGACGGCCGCACGCGTATGCGTCGCGATGATCTGCTCCGATTGCCGGCGCTGGTGGGAGCGCTCGGCGTCATCAAGCCGGGTGTCGGTGAGCTGAAAGACGGCGGCGTCGCGCAGGCTGGTCAGGCTGTCCGGGTCGCGGAGCAGGTTCCGTTCGATGGCTGCGAGCAGCGGCTGGATACGAGGATTGCGCGGGCGCGTGGTCTCCTGTTCGCTGCCGTCGCGTCCGATGCGCGTCACGCGTTCTGTTCCGCCGGCGCTGATGCCAACGACCGTCGGGCGCTGGCTGCGGTGGAACCGCTCGGCGATCTGCTGGCGAATCGCGTCGGTTTCGTCCTCACCGAACTGGTCGGCCTTGTTCAGGGCAATCACGAGCGGCTTGCCGAACCCGATCAAGCGTTCGATCTGAGTCCACTCGCTGCGTGACAGATCGCTGTCGCAGAGGTAGACCACCAGATGCGCGCGGATGGCTTCCTGCGTGGCCAGATGAGTGTCTTCGTCATCATGGGAGAAACCCGGCGCATCGACGACGATGAGCTGCTCGCCCGAGGGCAATATCCACTGGTAGCGCTGGCAATGCCGGGTGGTCCCGGTCGTCGCGCCGGTCTCCGGTTTGGAGCCGGGGATCAAGGCCTGAACCACGCTGCTCTTCCCGGTGCTGGTCTCTCCAAACAAGGCGATGAATACGCGGCCGGCGTGGCGGCGCGATTCCAGCTCATCAAGCTCGCTCAGCGCGCGTGATACGTCGATGCCGGAGGTCTGCTGTGACCGCATCCGGGCGATGACGCTCGCTTCGTTCACCTTTTTTTCTGTTCTGCGGCCCCGGCGTGAGGGCAGCAGCCACCATGCGGCCGTCATCACGCTGGCCAGCAAAAACAAGCCCAGGGTGAGATTCAGCACCCAAGGCAGCAGCGGCGAGACCGCGCGCGCGCGCTCATAGAGGCCGATCAGACCATCAAGCGTATGGATTAGCGTCGCGAGCAGGAACAACAGCACGCACAGCAGACCCAGTCCGAACAGTGGTCGAATGCGTTTCGCCGGTGTAGAACCCATCATCGCGATGTTAGCTTAGAGAGATAAAACACTTCGAGGGAATCCAACCACGCAATCCCCCCGAATGTGTGTAACGACTTGTCATGTTGCTACGCTACTCTTGGGCGGCAACATGGTGTCGGGTGTGCTGCCAAGGACTGAATAAAGGCGCATGTGATTTGATGCAAAGGGAGATCGACAATGCTGGTAGATCTGGGTAAGACCAAGCCGTTGATGTTGACCGCCGCGACGGCGATCGGACTGCTCGTTTCCGGAGCGGCGTCCGCGGAATGGTATGCCGGAGTCCGCGCTGGGCAGTCCATCGTGGACAAGGGCAGCCGGGCGACGACGAATGAATTACGCCTGCAAGGCGAGCCGAATGTCACGGCTGATGTTGATGATTCGGATACCGGGGGCACGAT
This sequence comes from Abyssibacter sp., assembly GCA_023146115.1. Taxonomy (GTDB): domain Bacteria; phylum Pseudomonadota; class Gammaproteobacteria; order Nevskiales; family OUC007; genus Abyssibacter. Next base: position 19,295 of record JAGLCS010000072.1, read on the forward strand.
CTACGGGGGGCTCAAGTTCGACGACGTGATCGGCATTGAAGTCGGTCTGTTCACCCTGGGTTCGCATGACACCACGGTGAGCGGCACGACAACCGATGCGGATTTGCTCGCACGCCGTACGGCGGCCGTGCAGCCGCGAGCGGGCGACGGCATCAACATCGCCGCGACCGTGTTCACGCCTGACTATTGGGGCTTCGAAGGGCGGATGCGCTTCGGATACGCCTACTGGAAAGCCGAATTTGAAACCACGACCTCAACGGGCACCCGGTCCTATGACGATGACGGATTCGACGTCCTCGCAGGCGCTGGCCTCTGGTACGTTGGTTTTGGCCAGATTGCCCTGGGCGCGGACATCGACTTCTACAATATCGATGATGATCCGGTCTTTCTGGTAACCGGTGGCATCGAGTGGCGCCCCTGAGCCAGGGATGAGCCAGCTCGGCCCGGTTGCCGTTCTCGGGGCAACCGGGCAGGTCGGGAGTGCCGTCGTCCGGGGATTGTCCCGGCGCGGCCTTCCGGTTCACGCCATCGCCCGAACGGTCGGGCCAGACCGGTCCGCGACTCGAAACCATGTCGTTCCTGACTGGAACGAGTCCGACCTGGCCACAGCCTTTGACGGATGCGCGTCCGCGTTCGTCATGGTGCCGCTGACCGAGGATGCCGAGGCGCTGGGACAGCGCGTTCACGCCGCCTTGGAGCGAGCCGCCGTGCAGCGCGTGGTCCGGCTTTCAGTGCTGGGCGGAGTCATCGACGACGGACTCGCCCTGGGTCGGCTACATGGCGCGTTGGATAGGGATCTGATGAGCCGCGGCTGCCGGCCCGCCATTCTCCGCCCGGACAGCTTCATGCAGAACCTGCTTGGTAGTGCGGCCTCGATTGCGCAAGGTCAGCTGGTCAACGCCACTGGAGAGGGACGAATGGCCTTGATCGATGCCGAAGACATTGGTGAATGCGCCGCCGCGCTGCTGGCTGGTGATGCCGCGTGGCCCGATCATCCGATGGATCTCACCGGCCCCGAATTGCTCAGCCATGACGACATCGCCGTCCGGATTGGTCGCTGGCTGAAACGACCGGTGGCCTACGAAGATCTGTCGCCGTTAGCGCTGCGTGGACTGTTGCTGGAATTCGGTTTGCCGGCCTTTCTGGCTGAGATCTTCAGCGAACTGGCCGCCTGGACCCGGCGCGCGGATCGAGCGGAGCAGATGTCGGACGCCGTACCGACACTGCTGGGTCGCCCCGGGCGCAGGCTCGAGACCTTTCTCGACGCCCATGCCGCATCGTTTTCCGAACCATCGCCATGACGCAGCACGATACCCTGCGCGTACTGATCCGCGTTCGATACGGTGAATGCGATGCGCAGAATGTGATGTTTAACGCGCGTTATATGGATCTGCTCGATGTTGCCTTTACCGAATACGAGCGGGTCATCTGGGGCGGTCATCAGCGCCTGCTGGATGCCGGTCTTGACGCGCAGGTCGTCTCTACGCAGATCGACTGGTCCGCCGCAGCGCGATTCGACGACGTGCTGGCGCTTTCCGTTCGCACCGCCCGGATCGGCACCAGCTCATTCACGCTGGCCGTTCGGTTTCAGCGCGATGGTGACGACCTGTTGCTGGCGACGGCCAGCGTGACCTACGTCATGGTGGACGCGCAGAACGGCGGCAAGCATGCGATACCGCCGGTCCAACGCGGGGCCCTAGCGGCCGGTGCGCCGGGTGTACTCATCAACATGGCCGGAGTGGCGGAATGAATCTGCTGTTCACGGTGGTCGACGTGTTCACCAACCAGCCGTTTGCGGGCAATCCGCTGGCGATCGTCTACCACGAAGCCGAAGAGTCGTTGACTCTCGCGACCGGTCAGATGCAGGCCCTGGCGCGTGAGATGAACCTCAGCGAGACCGTGTTTGTTACGGATTGGGACTGGCGCAGCCGACGATTCACCCTACGGATTTTTACACCGTCCACGGAGCTGCCGTTCGCCGGTCATCCCAGTATCGGCGCAGCGGCCTGGCTTGCCGGTCGCGACACGATGCGGGAGTCGACCTCGCAGTCCATTGATCTCGTGGAGCGTGCTGGTCTGGTGCGTTGCACGGCGCAATGGACCGATGACGCAGGCCACGCCACATTGATCCCCCCGCAGCTGCCCGAGCAATCGGGTACCGAGGCGGGGGGCAAGGTCGCCGCTGAGCTGGGCGTTCCAGTTTCTGCGCTGGTGGGCGACGTCGAGGTCTGGTCGGCCGGCATGGCCGTGCACTGCGTCGAACTCGATCAGCCGGGCCGGTTGGCGGAACTGCAAGCACCTGCGCTGGGTGGTCCCCTGGGAAGCTGGGAGCTGTGCTGCTTTGCCTACGGACCAGGCGAGGACGAAATCACCGCTCGGGTGTTCCCGCTAGCCGCCGGTATACAGGAAGACCCCGCGACCGGCGCCGCCGCTGTCGCGCTGGCAGGTCGGATTGCGCCCAAGATGTTGCGTGATCGTGGGCAGGCGCATGTCGCCATCCATCAAGGTGCAGCCATGGGGCGTGCATCCACGCTACGACTGCACCTGCTTGGAGCGGCGGGGCGACTAGAAGCCGTTCAGCTGTCCGGCGAGGTCGTCGCGGTTAGCGAGGGACGCTGGTTGCGGGTGCCTTCGGGCGACTGAGTCCGGCACTGCCGCCAAAAAGAAAGGCGGTTCCAACAGGAACCGCCCAAGGTGCGGAGGAGACGAATGCCGGTCCGCCGACCGACATCTTCATTGATTCACGGAGCGTGCCAGTTTCGCCGTCCAGCCTGCTGGACGGCGCTGCGCGGGGGCTAATGGCGATGCCCGGTTTCACCCGCGGCACGTCGGCGTGCGCGTTTCTGCCGGGCATGGCGTTCTCGCAGAATGCCCCGAACACGGGCGATCAACCACGCGCATAGCAAAACCAGGGCAATCACCAACGCAATGCGCAGTTCGTTCTGCAGCAGATGATCGACGGCACGCGTGATGAT
>JAGLCS010000073.1 GCA_023146115.1 Abyssibacter sp.
AAACGGTATGACCGTGCGCATGCCAATCACGAAACGAAAGCCCAGCAGGGTGATGTATTGGTGGCGAATGACAAAGTCGCGTACCCGCATCGCTCGTCTGGCAAAGGCGGGGTGGGTCTCCATCCAGCGCGGCCCGAGTACACGACCGCCGTAGAACCAGAGGTGATCCCCCAGCACCGCGCCGATCCAGCCGGCGACAATCACCTCACGCAGCGGAAGGTACTCGTTGTGTGCGAGAAAAACGGCCAGCAGCAGGGCGGCTTCGCCTTCGAACATCGTCCCGAAGACGACCGCGAAGACTCCATATTCAGCGACGGCGTATTCCATTGCGCAAGCATAGGGCAGCGGCGCCGCCCTGCGTGCCTATCAAGTCACCAACGCTCTTGTGCCCAGCGTTCAGGATGTGCCCAGTACTTGGGGTTCAGCCAGTCCGGCTTGCGCTTGTAGTGGCCGATGTCGAAGGCCCAGACCTCGTGGGATTCGGATCGCGCCAGCAGGGTCAAGCCCAGTGCAATCAGGTTCTGTTCGAAGCCCGCATGTCGATCGAGCAGCACGAACAGGTGGGCCGCCCCCAGATCGCGCCAGTAGGCGACCGTGTGGTCCGCCAAGGGGCGTGACCGGGCGTCGATGAGGGCAATGCCGGTCCGGCGCGCGCCGGCGTCAGCCCATCCGAGCATAGGGAGTTGAGCGGTCAGCGCCTGCACCAGCGAGGTGTCCGCCGAATCGGTCCACGCCTGACAGGTCTCGTTCCCCGTCAGCAGGGGGCGTATCAGTTCGGCGAGCAGGATGGGGAGCGAATCAGGCATGGCTTGTGGGCGGTGTCCGGCATTGCATGACACAAAAAAAGCCCCCGGTCGTCCAATGACGTCCGGGGGCTTTGTCCATCTGATCCGACTATTCGAGAATCTTCAGCTCGACTCGGCGGTTCAGTTCACGGCCTTCTGCGGTGTCATTCGGAGCCACGGGCTCTGCTTCGCCGTAGCCCTTGACCTGCATGCGTGAGTCACCAACACCACGGTCACCAAGGTAGTCCTTGACCGACTGGGCGCGCTGCTGTGACAGCTTCTGGTTGTAGGCATTGGAGCCGAGGCTGTCGGTATGCCCGCCGATTTCCACGTCCACCGATTCGATGGAGAGCAGGGCGTCGCCAACCGTATCCAGAATGGCCTTGGCATTCGGCGTGAGGCGGGCCGAATCCAGATCGAAGGTCACACCGCGCAGGATGACGGACTGGGTTACGGCGCAGCCATCTGCGTCGACCTGGTCACCCGGCTGCGGAATGCGGCAGTCGTTGGTCAGGGCGCAGCCATCGGCCAGAACTTCGGCACCGGCGGGCGTATTCGGGCATTGATCCAGATTGTTCAATACGCCGTCGTTGTCGCCGTCCAGCGAGCAGCCCTTGGCATCAACGGCCTGGCCTTGTGGCGTGTTCGGACACTGATCGGCGCCGTCGAGCACGCCGTCGCCGTCGGAGTCGCGCTCACAGCCGCGTGAATCGACCTGCACGCCAGCCCGTGTGCCCGGACAGGCATCGGCATCGTCGTTCACGCCATCGTTGTCGGAATCCTGCACGACGGGCACCAAGGCGGCTTCCTCGGCTTCCTTTTCGGCCGCCAAAGTTGCGGGAGACTTGCCGATCGTTACATGCAGACCGAGTGCAGCGACCGCTTCGTAGAAGCCATCGTTGCCGGTGCTGCCGGCGTCGCGACGGCTATGTGAGTCGTAGCGGTACATGGCCTGACCGCGAACGTAAACGCGATCGGAGAAAATGGGGTAGATCGCGCCGATTCCGATATCGCCGACCGTGCTGTCGTAGTTGGCAGATCCGCCGGATGCCGGATGCATCTCGGTCGTGCCATGACTAACGCCGAGAATGCCGAAGACCGGCAGTTCGTCGCGGTTGGGGAACAACAGAATGGTCGCGCCGAAGCCTCGAAGCTCCGCGCTGTCGTCTACGGCCGAGTCGTCGTAGTCGGCTTCGGACAGCCAGCCCGTGAGTTCGAAGTTCAAACCGCTGGTCAGCGGCTTGCCGACCGAGAAGACGCCGCCAACGGCATCATCAAGCAGTCGATCATCGTCGGTTGCGGTGAACATCGCCATGGGGGCGATGTAGAAGCGCTTGTCTTGCTGCGCCTGTGCTTGCGTGCTCATGCTGGCAAGCAGGACGGCACCGAGGCCGGCGGCCATCAGTCGACTGATCATTCGTTTTCCCCCAAAGCGGATGTTATTCACGTTTTCGTCCCTCACGTGTTAGTCGGTTGCTCCATCAACCTCACCGACCCATTGTGCGATAGTTCAGCACCGGATTGTTAACACGCAGTTTACCGGGTCGCAACCGTGCTTGCACTGGCCGCATCGCTCGTGATGACGCGTTCGGATCGCTTGTGTATCCTTCCGCGCCCTTTATCGGAATCCGGGTTTTTCCGGCTCCCATGGAAACCAATCAGATTTCGCAGGAGATCATGGCCCTGAAGGCGCGTTTCGACGCACTTCGGGGCTACCTTTGACGCGCCGGTCAAGCGTGAGCGTCTGGACGAGGTGCTGGCGGAACTCGGGCAGCCCGATGTCTGGAACGAGCCGGAGCGAGCGCAGGAGTTGGGCAAGGAAAAAGCCCGGCTCGAAGCGACGCTGGAGCCTCTGGAACAATCCCTGACCGGTCTCGACGACGCCGAGGAGCTGCTGGAACTGGCCCTGGCGGAAGCGGACGAAGAAGTGCTGCAGCAGATCATTGCTGATGTCACGCGGATCGCCAAGGCCGCCGAGGCGCTGGAATTCCAGCGGATGTTCAACGGCGAGCAGGACGAAGCCAACTGCTTCATCGATGTGCAGGCCGGCTCCGGCGGTACCGAGGCGCAGGATTGGGCCGAAATGCTGTTGCGCATGTACCTGCGCTGGTGCGAACGTCGCGGCTTCGAAACCGAGTTGCTCGAATGCTCGGCCGGTGAAGTGGCCGGGATCAAAAGCGCTTCGGTGCGTGTGTCCGGGCACTACGCCTACGGCTGGCTGCGGACCGAAACAGGCGTGCATCGCCTGGTTCGCAAGTCTCCTTTCGATTCCGGTGCACGACGCCACACATCTTTCGCCGCGTTGTTCGTGGCGCCGGAAATCGACGATTCGGTCGATGTGGAGATCAATCCGGCCGACCTGCGTATCGATGTCTACCGCGCCAGCGGTGCGGGTGGCCAGCACGTCAATCGCACGGAATCGGCGGTGCGCATCACCCACGGTCCCAGCGGCGTCGTGGTGCAATGCCAGAGCGAACGCTCGCAGCATCAGAACAAGGATCGCGCGATGAAGCAGCTCAAGGCGAAACTCTACGAGCTGGAGATGCAGCGACGCAGCGCCGATGCCCAGGCCCTGGAGGACACCAAGTCCGACATTGGCTGGGGCAGCCAGATTCGCTCCTATGTGCTGGATCAATCCCGGATCAAGGATTTGCGCACCAACGTCGAGGTCGGCAATACGCAGGCCGTGCTCGACGGCGATCTCGACCCGTTTATCGAGGCGTCCCTGAAACAGGGCGTTTGAACCTATCGCCTCGCTGCCGCGGGGCCCGACTCAAGCCGAGCCGATGACTGATACCCCAGGACAGACTCCGCAAGCCGATCCCGTCGAAGACGAGAACAAGCTGATTGCCCAGCGGCGGGAGAAACTCGCCGAGCTGCGCCAGGGCGATACGCCGGCGTTCCCGAACGATTTCCGGCGCGATGCGCTGGCGGCCGACCTGCACGGCATGTACGGGGAGCGGGATGC
>JAGLCS010000074.1 GCA_023146115.1 Abyssibacter sp.
CTGAGTCTGCGTGACTCGCTGTTGGCCTATAACGCCGATCTCGACGCCGGGCAGCTGGAGGACGTGGATTACCTCAAGGCGCAGCTGGAGCGCCATGGCGTGCCGGTGCCCAGGGCGGCCGGCTTCGGCAAGCTGCAGCTGGAGCTGTTCGAAAAGACCGTCGAGGACCGGCTGATGCAGCCGACCTTCATCACCGAATACCCCACCGAGGTGTCGCCGCTGGCGCGCCGCAGCGATGCCAACCCGGACGTGACCGACCGATTCGAATTCTTTCTCGCCGGTCGCGAGATTGCCAACGGATTCTCCGAGCTCAACGATCCCGAGGATCAGGCCGAGCGCTTCAAGGCCCAGGTTGCCGCCAAGGCCGGGGGCGATGACGAGGCGATGGCGTTTGATGCCGACTACATCCGCGCGCTGGAGTACGGGCTGCCGCCGACCGCCGGCGAGGGCATCGGCATCGACCGCCTGGTGATGTTCCTGACCGACTCACCGTCGATCCGTGATGTGCTGCTGTTTCCGCAGCTGCGCCAGGTGGACGACACGGTCTGAACGGCCGCGGTAGCCCGCTGCCGCCTTGCCCTGTGACCCGCGCCTGCGGGCTCGTATAGCACCTGGCGTGAAACTTAGCCGCGGTCGTCCAGTCGGATGCATTGGACTCCGATTCGATCTGCCGGGTGGGCTTCTACCCATGTCGTGGTCACGCCGACGCGCAATCGACCGGACACCATGCCTTCAAGCAAAGGAGTGCGACATGGCAAAGGCGAAAAAAACGATTGGCTTAGTGGCGGTCATCGGACTGATCATCCTGGTCGCGGTGGTGGTCAAGCTGGTGGTGTTTCCGGAACGGGCGGAACTGCCGGTGGAAGCGGGCATGGGTTCTGACCCAGAACTTCCGAAGCCCAACAAGACGCTCATGCCCACGGTCAATGTGGCGCCCGCCACCGGCTGGCCCGAGGGCCAGCAGCCGTCGGCGGCCGAGGGTTTGCGTGTGACGCAGTTCTCCTCCGGTCTCGAGCATCCGCGCTGGCTCTACAAGCTGCCAAACGGCGACATCCTGGTGGCGGAATCCAACGCGCCGGCCAAGGCGGGCGGTTCGACCAGCGCCAAGGACTGGGTCGCCGACAAGATCAAGTCCACAGCCGGGGCCGGGGTGCCCAGCGCGGACCGCATCACCCTGTTGCGGGATGTGGACAATGATGGCGTCGCCGACGAGCGCTCCAAGTTCGTCGAAGACCTTCATTCCCCGTTTGGCATGACGCTGGTCGACGGCACGCTCTACGTGGCCAATGCTGATGCGCTTTGGAGCTTTCCCTACACGCCCGGAGCGCTGGTCATCGACGACGCTGGAGAAAAGGTCACGGACCTGCCCGCCGGGATCAATCACCACTGGACCAAGAACGTGGTCGCCAGCCCCGACGGTTCGAAGCTCTATATCGCCGTGGGCTCCAACAGCAATGTTGGCGAGCGCGGCATGGATGTGGAGCAGGGTCGGGCGGCCATCTGGGAGCTGGACATCGCCAGCGGTGACAAGCGGCTCTATGCGACCGGGTTGCGTAACCCGGTCGGCATGGACTGGAATCCCGAAACCGGTGAGTTGTGGGCGGTCGTGAACGAGCGTGACGAGATCGGCAGCGACTTGGTGCCGGACTACGCGACCTCCGTGCAGGATGGCGGATTCTACGGCTGGCCCTACAGCTATTTCGGTCAGCACGTGGATCAGCGGGTCAAACCGCAGAAACCCGAGCTGGTCGAGCGCGCGATCGTGCCTGACTACGCCCTGGGCGCACACACGGCATCACTGGGCATGAGCTTTGCCGACGAGTCGCAGTTGCCGAACCAATGGCGCCAGGGCCTGTTCATCGGGCAGCACGGCTCCTGGAACCGGCGGCCGAAGAGTGGCTACAAGGTCGTTTACGTGCCATTCGAAAACGGCCAGCCGACGGGTAAGCCGGTTGACGTGCTCACCGGCTTTCTGAGCGACGATGAGGACGCCTATGGCCGACCGGTCGGCGTGATTTTCGACGCCACAGGCAGTCTTCTGGTGGCCGACGACGTGGGCAATGCCATTTGGCGCGTCACCGCCGAGGGTGGTCAATGAGCGATGACAGACTCTCGGCGCTGTTCCTGAACTGCACGCTCAAACCTAGCGGGCAGACATCACACACCGAACGCCTGATGCGCGTATCCGAGCACGTGATGCGCAGCAACGGCGTCAGTACCCACATGCTGCGACCCGTCGATCTGACGCTGCCGCCCGGCATCTACCCGGATATGCGTGAACATGGCTTCGAGCAGGACGACTGGCCGGAGCTGCATCAGCAGGTCCTTGGCGCGGATATTCTCGTCATCGGCACGCCGATCTGGCTGGGTGAGGAGAGTTCGGTTTGTCGCCGCCTCATCGAGCGCCTGTACGGCGACTCCGGCAAGACCAATGCACAGGGACAGACGATCTACTACGGCCGCACGGCCGGTTGCGTGATCACCGGCAATGAAGACGGTGCCAAGCATTGCGCGATGACCTTGCTGTACGCCGCGCAGCATCTGGGCTTTGTCGTGCCGCCGCAGGCCGATGCCGCCTGGGTCGGCGAGGCCGGGCCGGGGAAGTCCTATGGCGATGACGCCGACGCCGGGCCATCCAATGATTTCACCCAGCGCAACATCACCTTCATGAGCTGGAATCTGATGCACATGGCGCGAATGCTTCGAGACGCCGGCGGCTTGCCGGCACATGGCAA
>JAGLCS010000075.1 GCA_023146115.1 Abyssibacter sp.
ACGTACGCCGCCTTCGACCCCTTGGTCGGCTCCAATGTCTGGGGTCTGGAATTCGACATCCGCTACACCGCCGACGGCGTACCTGTGATCTACCACGATGCCGACCTGCGACGCCTGCATGGCCGCCCGGAACGGCTGGCCGAACTGTCGAGCGGGCAATTGCAACAGCTCGCTCCGGACATTCCACACGCGCAGCAGTTCGTCGAGCGATACCGAACGCACTTCCATCTCATGGTGGAAATCAAGGACGAGCACTACGCCGACTCACCGCGCTATGCGCAGCGGCTAATGGACGTGTTCGACGGCTTGCGCCCAGGCCGGGACTACCACTTGATGAGCCTGGACCCACCCGTGCTCGATCGATTTGACGCCGTTCCGGAAGCCGCCAAGATCAGCATCGCCCGCTTCAACCTGCGGGAAATCAGCGACCATGTGCTGGCCCGCGGACAAGCGGCCATCGGCTCGCACTATGCGCTGCTGGGCGCTACACGAGCCGCCCGGCATCTCAATGAGAAGCAGGAGCTGGCCGTGGGCTTTCCCCGCTCGCGCAACAGCCTGTTTCGGGAAATCAGCCGTGGGGCAAACTGGATTTTCACCAATCACGCACTGGGCATGCAAAACCATCTGGAAGCCGCGATCGCGGATGCGACCGATGGTTAGCAGCGGTCGAATACCGTGGTTATGATCGGCGTCAGGGGCCATGGCCTCGACGCCGTGCTTCGCGAGTCCATAAAGGGGGAAGACCGATGAAACGATATGTTCTGGGCAGCCTGCTGGCCGCCGCGGCGATGTTTGTCTGGGGTGCGGTGTTCTGGATGAGTCCGATACCGATGAGTGTGATGAAAACCTCGTCGGACGACGCCGCGCTGGGCCAGGCGCTCAACAGCTATATTCCGGAAACCGGCACATATTTCGTGCCCGGCATGTCGGAGGACCACGCGGCCATGGAGCGCCTACACGAAGCCGGTCCCGTCGCCATGATCCACATCGAACGCGAAGGCAGCCCTGCCATGGACCCCAAGGTGTTCATCAAGGGCTACATCCACCTGGTGGGCGTTGCCCTGCTGTCGGGCTGGCTGCTGTCGCTGGCTCTGCCGTCGCTGGGCGGCTACGCCAGCCGGGTGGGATTCGTGCTGCTGCTCGGCGTGACGGCCAGCTTCGCCTACGATCTCGGCAGCACCGTCTGGTGGCCGATCCAGACCGGTTGGGCTTTGGTGGGAGTGCTGTACAACGTCGTCAACTGGACGATTGCGGGCCTCGTCCTCGCCGCGTTCTTCAAGCCTGACAGCAGCGCTAGCGCAACGACTTGACCGGGTCCGCCGCGCGTCGCGTCGGCGCCCCGGCAGTTCTCAATATCACGCAGCGCTGGGCACACACCGGTGATGTGATCCGGCTGTGCGCCCTTACGCGTCGGCGGTCAGAAAGTCGATAACCAGGGCATTGAACGCGTCGGCACGATCCATTGGGGTGCCATGCCGGCTGCCGTCAAAAACCTTCAGTCGCGCGCCGGGAATGCCGGCGACCATGCGCTGCGTCTCGTGCAAGGGAAAGTAATCGTGCTCGGCAGCGACGACGAGGGTTCGCGCCTGAATACGCGGTAGTCGGCCCCAGATCGACCATCGCCCCAGCGCCATCAGGCTGCGGAGGTAGACCGGCCGAGAGCCTTGGGCAAAATGGTCACGCATGGTCTTGCGGAGATCCTGCTGGTCATCATGCGGGAACAGCCGGAATGCGATCAGCGATGCCAGCGGTTTGACACCGAGGACGCCAACCAACCCGATGCGGGCGACCGCCTCAAGCATTTTCTTCGGCGTCACGGGCCGGAATCCCGCTGTGCTGTTGCAGATGACCAGTGCGCGGACGCGTTCCGGCGCCAGCAGCGCCATGCTCTGCGCCACCGCGCCACCCATGCTGTGCCCCAGCACATTGCATTGGTCCACACCCAGCACGTCGAGCAGCCGTAGCAGACGCCGCGCCTGGGCAAAAATGCCGTACTCCCCATTGGGGTCGCTGCCGCCGTGGCCGACCAGATCGGGCGCGATGCAGCGAAACTGCGCCGATAGCGTCGGCACCTGAGTGAACCAGTCCGCCTGGCTCGCACCCAGGCCGTGAATCAGCAACAACGCAGGGCCACTACCGGCCTCGGTGTAGTGACAGCGACACCCATCGATGGAAATGGTCGGCATCGCGCGTGATTCAGCCGGCCGCGGCGACCGGGATCAGAGCGCGTCCCCTGCCCGGGCCTGTTGGCGCGCAAACGGTGCATCGGCCGCCATGACGCAAAGGCAATGCGAGGCCATGCCCTGCGCCTGGCCGGAGGAAATCTGTTCCAGCCACTGCAAATCGCCATTGGCGCGATTGACGTGTGCCGCTCCCCCGCCGAAGTACCCGAGCACCCCACGGGCCAGGTCGAACTGATTGAGCGACTGGGTGAACGGCGCGAGGAAGGCAAAGCTGAACTCACGCGGCGGGCTGAGGTAGCGCACGGCAGGGTTCTCCGCATCCAGCCCGGCTGCCTGCGCCGCCGCCGTCACGGCCTGTTCGAATCCGCCAATCTCGTCGACCAGACCCAGCTGCGCAGCATCCAACCCGCTCCATACGCGGCCCTGCGCAATTTCGTGCACGCGCTCGCGCTCCATGTCCCGCCCGTCCGCCACATAACCGACGAACTGCTGATAATCCTTGGAGATGATCAGTTCGATTAACCGATGCACCGTCTCGCTCAGCGGCCGATCCGCCCGCACCGCGCCGGCCAGCGGTGTGGTGCCCACGCCATCGGTGGTTACGCCGATTTTCTCCAGCGTGTTCTCGAAAGTCGGAAAGATGCCGAATACCCCGATGGAGCCGGTGATCGTCGTGTCATGGGCGAAGATGCGGTCAGCGGGCGCAGAGATCCAATACCCGCCGGAGGCGGCCAGCGTGGACATCGAAACCACAACCGGCTTGCCGGCCTCCTGCACTTGCAGCACGGCGCGGCGAATCTGTTCCGATGGGTAAATGCCGCCGCCAGGTGAATCCACACGCAACACCACGGCGGCCACGTTGTCGTCATCGCGGGCATCCAGCAACAAATCGGAAACCGTGTCTCCGCCGGCGGTGCCCTCCGAGCTCTCGCCCGGAACGATGGAGCCCTGCACGGTCACGACCGCCACCTGCTGCGAGCTGCTCGGGTTCTTGCGAACAGCCTTCAGGTAGCGACGGAAGTCGATCTGCCGGAAGCTTTCATGCTCGTCGGCCATGCCCACGGTGCTGCCGATACGCTCACGCACCGCCTGCAATGGCATCAACTCATCGATCAGTTCGGATGCCAGCGCGACCTGCGCCGGGTCGCCCTCGGCTTCGTCCAGCCGATCGACAAACTGCTCGACATAATTGTTGACCGCCTCGGTGGAGATGCCGCGGCCCGCGGCAACGTCACCGACGTACTTGCCCCAAAGCGTATCCAGCCAGGCCCGATTGGCCTCGCGAGCGGCATCGGACATGTCACTGCGCTGAAACGGCTCCACCGCCGACTTGTACTCACCGGCCTGAAACACGTGCATGTTGATGCCGAGCTTGTCGAGCAGTCCGGGGTAATAGTTGCTGTAGACCGCGTAGCCTTCCAGGAAGACCATGCCCATGGGGTCCATCAGTACTTCGTCGGCCTGCGACGCCAAATAGTAGGCCCGCTGGGTGTAGGCCGGCGCATAGGCGACAACGCGTTTGCCGCTTTCCTTGAAACGGTTGATCGCCACCCGAAGTTCTTCGAGCTGGGCAGGACCGGCATAGGCCAGCGCATCCAACCACAACACCGCCATGCGGATGCGGCTGTCGTCTCGCGCGTACTCCAGCGCGTCGGTCAGATCACGCAGTTCCGTCTGCATCGGCCCATCGCCGGCCAGTTCGCTGAAAAACTGTTCGGTGGGGTCGCGATCATTCTGCTCGACGACCATGCCTGCCGGATGCCACACCAAGGCCACGTTGTCCTGCACGGTGACCGGCGCGCCGCCTTTCATGCCCATGTAGATCAACCCAACCACGATCAACACGCTCAGGATCACGACCAGCTTGTAGATGACGGAGAAAAGGGTCCAAATGGCGCCGAAGAATCGGCGCAGAAGATTCGGGGATTTGGCCATGAAGAGCGTTCTCTAGTGCGATTCGAGCATCCTAAGCGATTCGGCCAGAACCGGCATCGCCTGAATGCCTGATTACGAGGATGAAGCGTGATAGGTGATCCGATAGATCACGCCAGCGTGGTCATCCGAGACCAGCAAACTGCCATCGGGGAGCTGTAGCAAGTCCACCGGACGGCCCCAGGCCTTCTGGCCCTGCAACCAACCAGATGCATACGGAGCGTAATGGGTCGCAGAGGAGCCATCCAGGGTCACCCGCGTCAGCCGGTAGCCGATCTTGTTGCTGCGATTCCAGGAGCCATGTTCGGCGATGAGCACCTGCCCCCGGTATTCGGCTGGAAACATCATGCCGGTGTAAAAAATCATGCCCAGCGGGGCGACATGCGGCCCAAGCTTCTGAACCGGAGCCACATAGTCAGCGCAGTCGCGGTTCTTGCCGAACTCCGGGTCAGGCACCTCGCCGCCGTGGCAGTAAGGGAAACCGAAATGCTGACCGGCCTCGGTTGCCCGGTTCAGCTCACCCGGCGGCAGGTCATCGCCCAGCCAATCCCGCCCGTTGTCGGTGAACCACAGATCGTCGGTCTCCGGATGCCAGGTGAATCCCACCGAATTGCGCACCCCGCGCGCATAGACCTCGAAGCCACTGCCATCGGGCTTGAGCCTTGCGATGCTGGAGAACGGATCGCTCTCGTCGCAGACATTGCAGGGCGCACCAATCGCGACATAGAGCCAGCCATCTGGCCCCACGTCCATGAAGCGCCAGCCGTGATGGGCTTCGCCGGGCAACTCGGCGTAAATCACCTCGGGCTTGGGCGGGTTCTGCAGTCGCTGGTCGATGTTCCGCAAGCGACTGATGCGCTCGTTCTCGGCGATGTAGAGATCGCCCTGGTACCAAACCACACCGTTGGGCATGTCCAGGCCCTTGGCGACGATCGTCTGGCGGTCGGCGCGGCCGTCACCATCCGTGTCTTGCAGGGCGTAGACCACGTCTTCACGTCGCGTACCGACGTAGATCACGCCGCCGTTGCTACGTGTGAGCGAACGCGCATTCGGCACGTCGTCGGCGTACAGCGCGATCGAGAACCCGGGCGGCAGCTCAATCTGGTCCAGTCGGCTTTCAACACCCGCAGCCAGCGCCGGTGACGCGCCTGCGGCCATCGCGACGACGCACAGAGTCCAAATACGCATAACAATCGATCCTTGTGAATTCATGTCTTGAGCATGGTCCGGGCAACCCCCACTGTTCCGCCCAGGCTGCGGGGGCGATTAAACTCCTGCGCCCGCACCGCGTTTTTCGCGGAAGCCACCGACCGCAGCAGCAGAGGTTGTCATGAGCGTACTCGTCGGCCGCAAGGCCCCGGATTTCACCGCCGCCGCCGTGCTGCCCGATGGCAGCATCCAGGATGACTTCAGGCTCTCCGACTACGCCGGCCAATACCGCGTGCTGTTCTTCTGGCCGCTGGACTTCACCTTCGTCTGTCCGTCGGAGATCATCGCCCATGATCACCGCGTCAAGACCTTTGCCGAGCGCGGTGTTCAGGTGATCGGCGTGTCCATCGATTCCCAGTTCACGCATTTTGCCTGGCGTAACACACCTACTGACAAGGGTGGCATCGGAGAGGTTCAGTTTCCGATGGTGGCCGATGTGAATCACGAAATCACCGCGGCCTATGGCATTGCGCATCCGACCGACTCCGTGGCGCTGCGCGCCTCCTTCCTGATCGACCGCGGTGGCATGGTCCAGCATCAGGTCGTCAACAACCTGCCGCTGGGCCGGGATGTGGATGAAATGGTGCGCCTCGTCGATGCGCTGCAGTTCACCGAGGAACACGGCGAGGTCTGTCCGGCGGGCTGGCGCAAGGGCCAGCAAGGCATGAAGGCGGACGCCGGTGGCGTCGCCGAGTATCTGAAATCACATGCGGATTCGTTGTAGACCAACGACTCCGGTGCAACGAATCCGACTACAGAGGCACCCATGAGCGAAGCCAAACACCATCGACTGATCATTCTCGGCTCCGGCCCAGCCGGCTATACGGCGGCGGTGTATGCCGCCCGCGCCAATCTGAATCCGGTGGTGATCACCGGCATGCAGGCCGGCGGACAGCTGACCACAACCACCGATGTCGATAACTGGCCCGGTGATGTCGAGGGATTGCAAGGTCCGGCGCTGATGGAGCGCATGCAGAAACATGCCGAGCGCTTCGATACCCAGATCGTGTTCGATCACATCAACACGGTGAAGCTGGATGCGCGGCCGTTCGTGCTCACAGGCGACAGCGCCACCTACAGCTGCGATGCCCTGATCATCGCCACCGGTGCATCGGCGCGTTATCTGGGCCTGGCATCCGAAGAGGCCTTCATGGGCAAGGGCGTATCGGCCTGCGCCACCTGCGACGGCTTCTTCTACCGCGGCCAGAAGGTCGCGGTGATTGGCGGCGGCAACACGGCGCTGGAGGAGGCGTTGTATCTGTCGAACATCGCCGAACACGTGACGATGGTCCATCGCCGTGGCGAATTCCGTGGCGAAAAGATCCTTCAGGACAAGGTCAAGGAAAAGGCCGAGAACGGCAACATCAGCCTCGAGTGGCACCACGAACTCGAGGAGGTCGTCGGGGACGACATGGGCGTCAACGGCATTCGCGTGCGTGACAACCGCTCGGACGATATCAAGCAAATCGACGTGACCGGCTGCTTCATCGCCATTGGCCACACGCCGAACACCGACATCTTCAAGGGTCAGCTGGACATGAATGGCGGTTACATCAAGGTGCGCAGCGGCCTCGAAGGCAACGCCACCGCCACGACGGTACCTGGCGTGTTCGCGGCCGGCGATGTCATGGACCATGTCTACCGCCAGGCAGTGACCTCAGCCGGCTCCGGCTGCATGGCGGCACTGGATGCCGAGCGGTATCTGGACCACCTCGCGGCCACGCAGGAAACAGCCGAGACGGGGACAACCGCCGCACTCTGAGGTCTCGGTCCATGGCCGAACAGGAAGGTGTCATCAAGTACCGGCTGGACTACCACCCAGCCGGTGCCCCGGCCGAATCGCCCGACTTTGCCGCCTTGCGGGCGTGGCGTGATGTTCTGCACCGCCTCGGCCTGGTCGGCCAGCAACCCGATCGCTACGATGGCTACGGCTTCGGCAATGTCAGTCTGCGGCGACCCGCGGGGTTTCTGATCAGCGGAACGCAGACCGGCCTGCCAGTGCGTCTGGCGCCGCAGGGCTACGCCGAGGTGACGCGCTGCAATGTCGCTGCCAATCACATCATTGCCAACGGCCCGGTGAAACCGTCTTCCGAAGCCCTGACCCATGGCGCGGTCTACGCGGTCGATGAACGCATCGGGGCCGTGCTGCACGCGCACTCGCCGGAGATCTGGCACCACGGGCCACGCTATCCCGCCACGGCGGCGGATGTGCCCTACGGCACGCCAGCGATGGCGCAGGCAGTCGCGCAGCTTTATCGCGACAGCGACCTTCCCGAGATTGGGCTGTTCACCATGCGCGGACACACGGATGGCGTCGTCGCCTTTGGCGCCACGGCTGAACAGGCCGGTCAGCGACTGGTCGCAGCGCTGGCCCGGTCGCTGGTATCCGTCTGATCGGGTTCGGTGGTCGTCAGGTGCCGGTCGAGGAAGCGAATCGCTGCATCCTCGGCCCTGCCACCGAACACGAACATCGTGACGTGTTCGCGCAGGTGGTGGATATAAAGCTCGGCGTTGATATCGGCCTGTCGCATGGCCTCAAAGGCCGCCTTGGCGTAGCGCGGCCGCACCAGATAGTCGAGGCCGCCGTGGTACAGAAAACTGGGCGGATCATCATCGCTGATCAGCGTGACCGGAGAAGCCTGGGCGTAGAGCGGATCGCCAGCATCATCCGTCCCGAGAAAATCTGGCACCAGTGATCCGGACGCATAGTCCCGTAAATCCATCGGCGCGCCACCGAGCACCAACGCCTGGAGCCTCGTACCTGGCTCAAACAGACCATCGCCAGGGCTGAGCAAGCCCACCATGGCCGCCAGATGCGCACCTGACGAATAGCCGTAAGCCGCTACCTGGTCGATGTTGAGATCAAAGGTGTCGGCGTGTCGGCGCAACCAGCGCACCGCCTG
>JAGLCS010000076.1 GCA_023146115.1 Abyssibacter sp.
TCGACCCGGAACGGCGCATTTTTCAGATCGGAGTTGATGGCGGTCAGGATGAATCCGGGGAGGATGGTCGTGACCTGGATCGGCGTGCCCAACGCGTCCATGCGTATGCCTTCGGCCAGCGTCGCCAGGCCCGCCTTGGTCGCGGCATAGACCGCAGCCGGACCCTTGAAGCCACGGGTGCCGCTCACCGATGACATCGCGACGAGGTGCCCGCTGTTCTGCGCCCTGAAGATTTCCATGGCTGCCTCGCACTGTGCGAGCGCGGCGATAAAGTTCGTTTCGGCTGTGCGGCGATTCACTGCAAACCGGCCGGTGCCAATCTCTGCGCCGAAGCCGATGCCCGCGTTGACGATGATTCGGTCGAGCTGGCCAAAGTCCGTCTGGAATGCCTGGAATACCTCGAACACGGCGTCGTAGTCGCAGACGTCCAGTGAGCGGATCTCCACGCGAACGCCAGGATGGGCCGCGGTGAGCTCGGCCTTGAGCGACTCCAGCGCTGGCATGCGCCGAGCGCACAGGGCGAGATCGCATCCCTGGGCTGCAAACAGACGCGCCATGCCGGCGCCGAGGCCGGCGCTGGCGCCAGTGATCAGGATGGTTTTGCGCATGCGCTTGTCCAGAAAGGTTTGAGATGACCCGAGTGTGCCTGAGCCCGTCTGCCGCGTGCACGGCGGATCGGAGGCCTTAACCGGCGGTGAGGCGTTGCTTCTCGTCTGCGATGGCGTGAGTCCGGCGCCGCGCCAGCTCCTGGCCGAACTCGGGTCCGGAAAACCCGGCCTCGGCGATGGCCTGCGTGTTCACGCCGGCCGCTGCATCGTGCAACGCGAGCAGGTAGTCGGCTTGCGGGTATTCGCGATCTTCAAAACCTGTGCGGCCGCGTGAGTCGGCCTCGCAGGCCTGCACGAACTGGCGAACCCGCTCGGGCCGCCGGTAGGCATCCATGCGGCTGAACAGCCTTTGCACGGTTTCCGGGCGAAGCTCCAGCGCGCGATGGGCGTGCAGATGTTCACGGGTGACCACCCGCGCCAGCTCACGGCATGGATTCGGCACCTTCAACCGATCGCAGAGCTGTTCCACCAGCGGCACGCCGGCGGCTTCGTGGCCGCGGTGGCTGGGCAGCACATGATCGGGCGTGACGGCCTTGCCGAGGTCGTGGCAAAGCGCCGCGAAACGGACTTCCAGCGGGTGTTCCAGGCGGGCGGATTGCTGCAACACCATCATCAGGTGCACGCCGCAGTCGACCTCCGGGTGATGCTTGGGCGGCTGTGGCACGCCGAACAGCGCCTCGATTTCGGGAAACAGCACCGCCAGGGCGCCGCAAGCCCGCAAGGTCTCGAAATAGCGCTGCGGGGCCGGTGATAGGAGCGCGCGCCGGGTTTCCTGCCACAGGCGCTCGGCAGCCAGTGTGTCCAGCTCGCCGCTGTCGGTGATGCTGCGCATGACCGCCAGCGTTTCGTCCGCGACGTGGAACGACCAAGGCGCCAGCTCCGCCATGAATCGGGCGGCGCGCAGCACCCGCAGCGGGTCTTCGACAAAGGCCGGCGACACGTGCCGCAGGACGCGTGCTTTCAGGTCGTCGGCACCGCCATAGGGGTCGATGAGAGTGCCGTCATCGTCGCGAGCAATGGCATTGACGGTGAAATCACGGCGCTGGAGGTCTTCTTCCAGCGTGACATCGGCTGCGGCATGAAAGGCGAAGCCGTGATAGCCGCGGCCGGACTTGCGCTCGGTGCGAGCCAGCGCGTACTCCTCCTGGGTTTGCGGGTGGAGGAAGACCGGGAAGTCCTTGCCCACCGGTCGGAAGCCGTTGGCGAGCATGGTTTCCGGGTCGCTGCCGACAACGACCCAGTCGCGCTCGTGCACCGGCCGGTCCAGCAGACTGTCCCGGACGGCGCCGCCGACCAGAAACGTTCGGCTCATTCGGCGATCTCGACGTCCGCCTGGATGGCGCCCAGGCGCTGGCTCACTCGCATCGGATGTCCGGTGCGTTGCCAGTGAAAGCCGGTGGCGTGCTTCAGCACCTTTTGCACATAGTCGCGCGTGGCATTGAACGGAATGTTCTCGGCCCAGATCGCGGTTTCCACCGGGTAGGCGGGTTTCCAGCGATCCACGCGGTGGGGGCCGGCGTTATAGGCGGCCGCGGCGAGTGCGAGACTGCCGTCATAGCGGTCTAGCAATTCGGTGAGATAGCGCGTGCCCAGCCGCAGGTTGATCGTTGGCTCGTAGAGGTCCGAGGTGCCGGTGTAACGAATGGAGTCGCGCCGGGCGACTTCGCGGGCCGTGGCCGGCATGAGCTGCATCAGCCCGCGTGCCCCGGCATAGGAATAGGCATCGCGCGCGAACAGGCTCTCCGAGCGTGTAATCGCCCAGATATCTTCCGGGGTGATGCCGAACTCGGTCGCCAACCGGATCACCTGGCCGCTCCAGGGCAGCGGATAGCGGATGTCCAGATCCGACCAGTACTTGGAGGCCGCCAGGGTGATGATCGCCTGTTCATGCCAGCCCCAGCTTTGAGCCACCTGGGCAGCCTGCATCAGGTCCGACCGCTCCAGATTCTTGGTGACGGCCTTCCACTCCGTGCGGGCTTCGCGGGGGCGGTCGATCAGATACCACTCGCGGGCGCGCTGGGTGCCCGCCAGCGAGCGGAAGTTGTCCTGCGCTTCGGTGCTCACCGGCGCACGCACATGATTCATGGCATAGGGCAGATCGAGTTCATCCGCTGCGAGATACCCGTAATAGGAGCGCTCCTTGGCCAGCTCGCCAAAACGTTGGCGAGCCTTGGCCGGGCGGTGGGTCGCGGCTTCGGCGCGCGCCAGCCAATAGCGCCATGCCTCTTCATTGCGCTGGTCCTCGGGCATCTCGAGAATCCACGCATGGACCTGCTCCCAGTCCTGGAAGTACAGCGCGCTGCGGACGCGCCATTCGCGGGCCGATGGGCCGAGCATGTATCCGGGCACCGAGCGGAACATCGGAATCGCCCGTGCATCACGGTCATAGGCCAAGCCCATGGCGATGTCGCGGCGGGCGCGCAGCAACAGGGTCTTGCGATCGCCGAAGACTTCGGTGAACGGGATTAGCGCTTCCCAGGCGCGCTCGGAATCAAAGCGTGACAGGCGATTAAAGGCTTCGCCGGCGATCGGTTCGAAGGCTTCGGGCAACTCGCCCGCATCCACGATGGACTCGAGATAGCGAGCCGAGCCTTGGCGCATGATCAGCCAGGCCTGGGCGTAATCCTGGGCCGGATCATTGTCGGGTAGCTGGCGCAGCAGGTAGCGCACCAGTTTCGGCTGGCCGGCCTCCATCGCGAGTTGCATGCGCTGGCGCACCAGTTCGTCGGTGAGCTGGCCCTGGTCTTCCAGCCATTCGAAGACCGGATCGCAGGCGTCGGGTTGGCTTTTGCCCACCAGGTACTGCGCCTGGGCATCGGCCAGAACATCGGCTTTGGGTTCGAGCCGCGTCCGCGCGTCCAGGTACTGACACTGCAGCGAGCCGCGAGTGGTCGGTTCGTAGTATTGGTGCAGCCGCGCCCACTCGCCGCGCTTGGGCAGACTGGCGAGCCAGTCGTTGCGGAAATCATCGGCCAGCGGCAACTGCGCATGCTTGTCCAGCCAATCGATGATGGCGACATCAGTTTCGTCGCCTGGCGCCTTCCAGATCTGGCGCCGAAGCAGCTTGGATTCGAGATAGGGATAGAGCGGATGATCGGCGAGCTCAGTCGGAATCTGCTCCCGATCGCCACTTTCGATGGCGTCCAGCGCGGTGGCGAAGGCCTGCCGCTGTGCATCGCTGACCGCGTAGGCCGAACCCGGAAGCACGATTGCGGTGGCGGCAGCCAGACCCATCGCGCCGATGCGTCGAAAATGCCGTCTTGTCCACGGAAATGCCATATGCCTTCGCTTGCCGGGTGCCGGTGCGGGCCGGATACTCGCGGCAGGTTAACGGAGCGTGAATGTTGCTCGGCATTCTACTGATCTATCTGGTCATGGGTAGTTGTGCGGGGGTCCTGGCGGGCCTGCTGGGCATCGGCGGCGGTGCGGTGCTCGTGCCGGGCCTGCTTGCCGTGTTTGCTCTGCAGGGTGTCGAAGCGCCGGCAATGGTGCATCAGGCCATCGCGACCTCGCTGGCTTGCGTGGTGTTCACCGCGCTGTCGTCGATTCGCGCCCATCACCGACGTGGTTCGGTGGATTGGCGCCTCGTCGCGCGGCTGGCGCCCGGCCTGCTGACCGGGTCGCTGCTAGGCGCTGTGGTCGCGGATCAAATCAATGGCCTGGTGCTGCAGCGCATCTTTGGGGCGGCCGCTCTGCTGATTGGTTTGCGCATGGTGTTTCAGCGTGGCGCAGACGGGGGGCGGTTGAATCTGCCCGGCCGTGTTGGCCTCACGGTCACCGGTACGGGTATTGGCGGCTTGTCGGCCTTGATCGGTATCGGCGGCGGCTCGCTAACGGTGCCGTGGCTGTCAGCCTCTCGGGTGCCGATGGTGCGCGCGGTCGGCACATCGGCGGCTTGCGGCCTGCCCATTGCGCTGGCAGGCGTTGCCGGTTTTGTGCTCACCGGCTGGCAGGAGCCAGGCCGCATGCCGCATAGCATCGGCTATGTCCTGTGGCCGGCGGTGATCGGCATCACCGTCGCCAGCATGCTCGCGGCCCCGGTCGGCGCGCGCCTCGCGCATTGGTTGCCGGCGCGGCAACTCAAGCGCGGGTTTGGTGTTCTGTTGTGTGTGATCGGGCTTCGGCTTGCGTTTGCCGCTTAGCGGGGCGGGGTGAACATCCGGCGCCGCCCGGATCGACGGTCCAGCACGACACCGCTATAGTCAACGCGTAATCAGGGAGAACCTTTGATGGGGCGTTCGAGTTCCAAATTGCTGCCGACCACTTCTCGCCTCGTCGCGGCGCTCATGGCGGGTCCGTTATTGATCGGTTGTACGACCACCGACGGCTGGGGCACCGATGTGGCTGAGTGGAGCGACGCCGAGCCCGGTTATCCGACTTACCTGACCTCCAGCGAGTACGACGATCGTTGGCGGTCGAGCGATGGTGTACCCCCGCCGCCCATTCACAGCCCGGCCAGTACCATGCAGTCGCTGGAGAGCCGTGCGTTTCCGAACGAGCCGGTGACCCGCGCGCCGGCGTTTGAGGAACAAAGCTACGCCCGGCAGCAGGAACAGCTAACCGCGCAGCGCCTGGCCGAACTCGGCGCGCTGCGCGCCCGCGAAGCCCGCCGCGAGTCGTTTTTCGACCGCCATCTGGCCGGCGGCGAAGCGCCGGTGGCGGCCCGCACAACCCAGCCTGTCGCCTACCGACGCGAGGACATCGTTCGGCAGCCCATGCAGGTAGCCGATATGCGTCCTGCCAGCCCGATTCTGCCTGCTGCAAACCAGGCTGATCGCTACTCGGTAACCGGGATTCCGCCGATGCCGGCGGCGCGTGCTGGCGAATGTTATGCGCTGGTCCGCAAACCGGCGCAGTACCGCACCGTGCGCCAGCAGGTCGAAACATCACCGGGCTATGAAAGGCTGGTCACGCAGCCTGCACAGGTCGTGACCGAATCTCGGCCGGTTGTCGTGCGTGAAGCCTACGAAGAGATGCGGTCGGTTCCGGCACAGTTCCGCGACGTGACCGAGCGCGTGCTGGTTCGGCCGGCGCGGACGGTCTGGAAGCGTGGCCGCGGGCCTGTCGAACGCATCGACCACGCGACCGGCGAGATCATGTGTCTGGTCGAAGAGCCGGCGCAGTACAAGACGGTCACTCGTCGGGTGATGGTCCAGCCAGCCGAAGTCCAGCGAGTGCATGTGCCCGCCGAGGTCCGCAACGTGCCCGTGCAGCGGGTGGTGCAGCCCGCTCAGGCTCAGCGCGTGAACGTACCGGCACAGTTCGGGACGGTAGAAACGGAAGAACTGGTGGAGCAAGCCCGGCTGGAATGGCGCCCGGTGTTGTGCGAGACCAACATGACCCGCGACGCGATCCGGCGTCTGCAACAGGCGCTTAGCGCACGTGGGTTTGATCCGGGCGCGGTCGACGGTGTGCTCGGTCGTCGGACGATGGAGGCGGTGAATGCCTACCAGCGCTCCAATGGCCTGCCGGTGGACCGCTACCTGAACATGGAGACGGTGCGCTCGCTGGGCGTTGTCTAAGCCAGGGCGCGCAGGTTTTTGCCGGGTGCGTGACGCGGCGCCGGCTAGTCGGTGTTGATGTACGCGTCGCGAATCGATTCGACCCGCGAACGGTTGGTCCCCAGGTCTGAATATCCCAGCCGGGAACAGGAACGAACGTGAATCACGTTTTCGTTCGGGGCCGGTGCAAACTCCACATCGTCAACGAAACCGAGTAGCGACGTCGTGAACTCGGCGTGCAGATAACCCGGCTGCTCGGTGATTAGTTCGGCTTCGGGCCATTCCAGTAGCAAATCCACCAACCGTTGCATGCTGGCCTGCACCGAACCGCGCATGGGCAGCGGTGCGATGGCATGACGCCGCGAGGTTGCCTGCGACGACACGCATTTCGGCGCACGTGGGCAAGGGGCCAGCTGCCCATCATCAACGCCCAGGGATTTCGGGCGGGGGCCGGCTAGCTTAAGCAGCGGCATATCAGCAGTCTCCGCGCCTCGACCGTGGCCCTGGCCTGGACCGCGGTCCGGTGGCGGAACAGCCAGTCGCTTCGTTGCCGTCGCCATCGGCGAGGTACCAGCGGTCCGGTTGCCGTGTCGACAGCCGCAGTTCGGCAGATCTTGGGTCGTACTGGGTTTCGTAGGTTTGCGCCAGATCGCCGGGTACGGCGTAGCCTCGGTCGACGGAGGCAGCCGGCACGGGCAGCCGCAGCGCCTGCAAGTCGCCCACCGCAAGCTGCGGTTGCCCGCCCGCTCCGATGCGCGCTATCACCACGCCGCGCGGTTGTCCGTCCACGGCAATCATGACTTCTTCCTGTGACGATCTTGATGCCGTCGACGCGGCTGGCATCGGTGCATTCAGGGCATCCGGCCACGGCAAGCTGTGCTGCGGTGTTGGCGGCTGAGCGTAGGCCGATGCAGCCGGGGTCAGCGGCTGTGCGGGCGGCAGCGCCGGTAGCAGCGCCGGGCTTGTCGGCAGCGGGCGGGTTTCAAAGCCGGGAGTCGAATCGACGATGGGCGCCACCGCGGGCCGGCTCTGCGAGCGGCTAATGCCCGGCGTACGGTGCAGCGCCGGGTCGATGCCCGTCTGCATACGCAACTGCCCGCTCGCCACCCGGGCCTGCACGGCGGGTCGCAGGTCAGCCAGCGGATAGAAATAGCCGGTCTGCGGGACGTCATCGCCTGGTCCGAAACCCAGGCCGGCCAGACGGGCACCGTCGCCGGAGATCAAGGTCTTGCCGTCGGCGGTCACGATGACCTCGGCTTGGCCGCGCACCGAACCGTTCATGACGATGTCGAGCACGTCGTCTACCCGGTTGCCGAAGCTGCTCGGTGGTTGGACCGGTTCGGCACGTTTCTCCCGCACCTGCTGATCCAGCGGTTCATTCAGAATGAGATAACGCCATTCCGCGTGCGCGGTCGAGGTCACGATCGCGGCCGCCCCCAGAGCCCAGACGATTTGTTTCATGTATATCAAGCGCTTCCAGCAATGGCCGGCAGTGTAGCAGCCGGCTGGTGTCGATGTTGTGCACAATGAACAGGCAGGTGCCTGACTTCGCACACTTGGAACTCCGATGGGAATTGTTCGTTTCTTCCGCCCCGGCGCGCATGTTCGGGCTCTACCGCTATTGGCCGCAGGCCTGTTGCTGATGACCGCCTGCGAGCGTTTCGACGCCGGCGCGGACACGCCCAGCCCGGCCCTGGTCACAGCGCTCCAGCGCGGGGTGAACCTGTCTCACTGGTGGACGGGACCGGCCCCCAACCCGGTGATTCGTTCACGCCACGCGCTGGAGGCGGCTGATCTGGCCGGGATCCGCGAGGCAGGGTTCACTCATGTGCGCCTGCCCGTGGACCCGGTTCGGGTGTTCGAGGCCGAGCGGCCTGGCGTGTTGCGCGGCTCCGAAATCGCGCGACTGAAGCGGGACATCGCTGCGGTGATGGACGCCGGCCTTGCGATCATCGTGGTCATGCAGATGGATTCGGAGGCCAAGAAGCGTCTGTTTGCCAGCGGCGGCGCGGTGGATGTATTCGCCTCGCAATGGGCGCAGCTCGCGCGCGGCTTGTCGGATGTTCCGGAAGACCGGCTGGCGCTGGAAGTGCTCAACGAGCCGGAAACCGAGAACCCCTGGGCCTGGGGTCGGTTGCAACGCGGATTGGTGGAAACGATTCGTGAGGCGGCGCCCGATCACAGCATTATCGTCACCGGCGCGCATTTTTCCGATCCCACCGATCTGACCATGCTGGCGCCGCTGCCCGATGGCAACGTCATCTACGGGTTTCACTTCTACACTCCGCACAACTTCACTCATCAGGGCGCTAGCTGGGGCTGGGACATGTGGCGGCGCATGCGTGATCTGCCGTTTCCGAGTTCGCCGGACGCGGTGAAAGCGGCGGCAGCCAAAGCGGATGCCGGTGCCCGTTCGCATGTCGAGCATTACGGTCAACAACGCTGGGACACCGGCAAGCTGCGAACGCGGATTCAGATGGTCAAGCAGTGGGCCGGGCGCCACGGGGTGACAGCGCAATGCACCGAATTCGGCGTGATCGAATTGGCATCGCCGGCCGACCGGGAGCGCTGGCTCGGGGATAGCCGGCGGTTGATCGAAGAGGCGGGGTTCGGCTGGACCGTCTGGGATTATGCGGGGGAGTTTTCCATCACCCGAACCCAAGCCGGCGCTCAGGTGTTCGACCCGTCCATGCTGGACGCGCTGGGTCTCTGATACGCGCATTTCGCGACCAATCCGGCCCAACCGGTTCTGTGGGTGGTGGTGCGACCGTGCCTCAGCGGCCCGCCATCACGGCCTGAAACAAAACTGTTAAACGTTCGTCACCCGCGAGTCACAGAGCGTCCTTAGCGTCCGACCAGATCGCATCGCGCCGCCGCGCGCTGCGCCATGGTTTCAGGGAGACGAACACTGTGATGGATGCACTTTCGATGCGCGGTTTGCGCGCGCTGCCTTTCGCGTTGCTTCTGGTTCTTGCGGCTTGTGGAGACCCCACAACCATCACCATTGACGAGGATGCCGAGACTCCGATGACCGGAGTCAGCCAGCCCGTCAACGCCGCGAACGGCGGCACCGTGACGATTCCGACGGGCCAGCCCGGCGCCGGTGCATCCATCGATCTCGACGAGAACGCGCTGCCCGCCAACGCGACGGTGACGCTGGACGTCGCCACCCGCGCAGCCCCCGCAGGGACGGCTGGCCCGATCATCGATATCGGCCCGGACGGCACGCAGTTCCAACGCCCGGTGCGCATCACCGTGCCCTACGACGCATCGTCGTTACCAGCGGGCACCGACGAGTCTTCCCTGGTTATCGCCAAGTTGCTGGGCGACGGCACGTTGCAGGCCTTGACCGACATCCGCGTGAACGCGGCGAGCGATACGGTCAGCGGCCTGACTTCGTCACTGTCGGATTTTGTCGCCGCGCTGCCCACGGCGCCGACACTGGTCAACCTCGCCGACTTCACGTTGCAGCTACTGCATGCGGCGGACATGGAGGCCGGCGGTCCGGCGGTTGAGGATGCGCCGCGATTCTCCGCCGTGCTCAGCGAACTGCGTGGTGAAATGCCGGAGCACAGCATCACGCTGTCGTCGGGCGATGTGATCATTCCGGGGCCGTTCTTCTCGGCGTCGGACTCCGAACAGTTTGCAACCGCACAGAACCTGCCGAACTCCGGTCAGGGCGGGCGGGCGGACATGCTGATCATGAACGCCATGGGCTTCCAGGCCTCGGCTCTGGGTAACCACGAGTTCGACCTGGGGCCGGCCGTGCTGGCCGGCGTGATCGCTGAGAACAGCGTGGAGGCGCAGACCTACCCGGGTGCAGCCTTCCCGTACCTCTCCGCCAACCTGGACTTTGCGGCTGACGCGGATCTCGGTCCCCTGGTCGCCGACGACGCCTTGGCGCCGCAGGCGAATAGCATTGCGGGCAGTGTGGTCATTACCGTCGACGGCGAGCAGATCGGTGTTGTCGGTGCGACGACGCCGACGCTGGGCACCATCTCCAGCCCCGGCGGCGACGTCGTCATCAGTCCGATGGATTTCGACGCGACCAACTCGGACAGCCTGGATGATCTGGCCGACAGCATTCAGCCTGCCGTCGACGCCCTGACCGGCGCCGGCATCGACAAGGTGATTCTGCTGGCGCACATGCAGCAGATCGCCATCGAAGAGGCGCTGGCCTCGCGGCTGTCCGGCGTGGACATCATCGTCGCCGGTGGCTCCAACACGATTCTTGCGGACGCGAACGACCGTCTGCGCGCCGGCGACACTGCGGCCGGCACCTATCCCAAGCTGTTCACCTCGGGCTCCGGCGAGCCGGTGGCCGTGGTCAACACGGACGGCAACTACCGTTACGTGGGACGCCTGGTCGTCGGTTTCGACGCCAATGGTGCGTTGATGCTGGACACCATCGATCCGGTGTTCTC
Source organism: Abyssibacter sp. (assembly GCA_023146115.1). Taxonomy (GTDB): domain Bacteria; phylum Pseudomonadota; class Gammaproteobacteria; order Nevskiales; family OUC007; genus Abyssibacter. The sequence goes on from JAGLCS010000076.1 coordinate 10,534, forward strand.
CGGTGCCTACGCCACCGACGCGCAGGGTGTGGCCGATCTTGGGGATCCCGCGCCGATCGCGGAAGTGGCGGCGATTGCCCAAGACGTATCGGATGTGCTCATCGCACGCGAATCCGCGATCTTCGGCAACACGGCGGTGTATCTGAACGGGGTGCGTGGATCGGTTCGCACCGAGGAAACCAACCTCGGGAACCTGACGGCCGATGCGAACCTGGCGGCTGCGCAGGCGGTGGATGCCAGCGCCACGATCTCCATCAAGAACGGCGGCGGCATTCGCGATGACATCGGTGATGTGACGCAACCGCCGGGCACCAATGATCCGGCCGACGCGGTCCGCACGCCTCCGGCGGCGATTCCAGCCGCCGGCAAGGCCGAGGGCGACATCAGCCAGTTCGACATTCAGAACGCGCTGCGCTTCAACAACGGGTTGAGCCTGGTCACGGTGACCGCGGCAGAACTCAAGGACATCCTGGAATACGCAATCGGCTTCGATGACGTCGGCACCGTGACCCAGGGCCGCTTCCCGCAGGTCGGCGGCATCCAGTTCAGCGTCGATCCGGCAGCGGCCGGCCGTGACATCGCGGGCGCGGGGCAGGGCATGCGCATCCAGTCGTTGGTGGTGCTGGATGCCGATGGGGCCGGCGCAGGGACGGCCGGTGACGTCGTGGTCAAGAACGGCGAGCTGGTCGGCGACCCCGATCGCAGCTTCCGTCTGGTGACGCTGGACTTTCTTGCCGGCGGTGGCGACGGCTATCCCTTCGACAGCCTGTCGGCTCCCGATCGCCTGGACATCACCCAGCCCGGCGAAGAGGTGCCCACGGGTCCGGCAGTGTTCGCGCCCGACAACAGCGAGCAGGACGCGCTGGCCGAATACCTGCTGGCGACCTATCCGGATGCGAGCAATGCCTTCGGTACCGCCGATGTCGAGCCAGCGGCCGATACGCGCATCCAGTACGTTTCAGCGCGCACGGACAGCGTGCTGGACGGTGACAGCGACGGTGATGGCGTGAGCGATGCCGACGACGGCTTCCCCAACGACCCGACCCAATCCGAAGCCACCGACACCGACGGTGACGGCGAGCCCGATGTCAGCGACACCGACGACGATGGCGACGGCGTGGCGGATGTGGACGATGCCTATCCGCTGATCGCAGGTGCCAGCTTCCAGCTGCAGTTGCTGCACGCGGCGGATTTCGAGGCCGGCGGTCCGGCCATCGACGACGCGCCCCGCTTCTCGGCGGTGCTGTCGGCGCTGGAAGACGATTACGCCAATACGCTGAAACTGCTGTCCGGCGACAACTATATTCCCGGCCCGTTCTACTCGGCATCGAACGCCTCGGACTTCGCTGCGGCATTGGGTCTGCCAGACTCCGGGCAGGGTGGCCGGGCCGATATCCTGATCGCCAACGCCATGGGTTTTCAGGCCTCGGCCTTCGGCAACCACGAGTTCGATCGGGGCACCGGCGAAGTCGCCGGACTGGTCGCGATGAACTCGGATGACGGCAACAGCTATCCGGGCGCGGCCTTTCCCTACCTGTCGACCAACCTCGACTTTGCGCCGGACGCCAACCTGGCCGGTCTGGTCGTTGCCGATGGCGCGGCCCCGCAGGCGAACAGCATCGCCGGCAGCGTCGTGATCACGATAGGCGGTGAGCAGATCGGTGTTGTCGGTGCGACGACGCCGACGCTGCGCACGATCTCCTCGCCCGGCGATGTTGGCATCGCGCCGATGGATTTCAACGCGGCCAACAGCGACGATCTTGATGCGCTGGCCGCCGAGATCCAGCCGACGGTGACTGCCCTGACCGATGCCGGCATCAACAAGGTGATCCTGCTGGCGCACATGCAGCAGATCGCCATCGAGCAGGCCCTGGCCACGCGGCTGGACGGCGTCGACATCATCGTCGCCGGTGGTTCCAACACGCTGCTTGCCGACAGCAACGACGCCCTGCGCGCGGGCGATACCGCCGTGGATGACTACCCGCTGCAATACAGCTCGGCCTCCAGCGAGCCGGTGCTGGTCGTCAACACCGACGGCAATTACCGCTATGTCGGTCAGCTCGTCGCCGGTTTCAGCGCCGATGGCGTGCTGTCTCTCGACACCCTGGACGACGCGGTCAACGGTGCCTATGCCACCGATGACGCCGGCGTAGTTGCCGTGGGCGGTCCCAGCCCGAACGCCGCCGTGCAGAGCATTGTCGATGCCGTGTCCGATGTGCTGATCGCCCGCGAGTCGAACATCTTCGGCAATACGTCGGTTTACCTGAACGGGGTTCGCGGCTCGGTGCGTACCGAAGAAACCAACCTGGGCAATCTGACGGCCGACGCCAACCTCGCCGCCGCGCAGGCGGTGGACGCGCGTGCGACGATCTCGATCAAGAACGGCGGCGGCATTCGCGACGATATCGGCGAGGTGACCCAGCCACCGGGCACGAACGATCCGGCTGATGCCCAGCGCACGCCGCCGGCTGCGATTCCGGCTGCAGGCAAGCAAGACGGTGATATCAGCGAGTTCGATATCAGTAATGCGCTGAGCTTCAACAACGGCCTGAGCCTGGTCACGGTCACCGCTGCCGAGCTGAAGGACATTCTCGAGTACGGCATCGGGTTCGCCGATGTCGGCACCGTGACCCAGGGCCGCTTTCCGCAGGTCGGCGGCATTCAGTTCAGCTTCGACCCTGCGGCCGAGGGTCGGGATACAGCCGGTGCGGGCAACGGGATGCGTCTGCAGTCGCTGATCGTTCTGGACGCCGATGGCGCCGGGCCGGAAACGGTCTCCGACGTGGTCGTCTCGGAGGGTGAACTGGTGGGCGATCCCAGCCGGACCTTCCGCATGGTGACGTTGGACTTTCTTGCTGGTGGTGGTGACGGCTACCCGTTCGACTCGCTAGGCGCGGCCGACCGGGTGGACATCACCGCAGGCGACGACGCTGCGACCACCGGCACCGCAACCTTCGCTCCGGACAACAGCGAGCAAGATGCGCTGGCCGAGTATCTTGCGGCGAACTTCCCCGATGCCAGCGCGGCGTTTGCGGATGCCGATGTCGAGGCGGCCGACGACCTGCGCATCCAGAATCTGGCGCAGCGCGACGACGCGGTTCTGGACGGCTTCACCGCTCGCGTGTTGATCAACGAGATCGACGCGGATGGCCCCGGTGACGAAACCGCCGAGTTCATCGAGCTGTTCGATGGCGGGCTGGGCAATACGCCGCTGGATGGCTTGGTCGTGGTGCTGTTCAACGGCAGCGACAATCTTTCGTATTGCGCCGGCAACTCACCGGAGCCCTGCGCCATCGATCTGGATGGCTTTGCGACTGACGAGAACGGATTCTTCGTCATCGGCGGGCCGGATACGTCCGGTGGCGCCGATATCGTCATCTCGCGCACCTTCTGGCTGCAGAACGGAGCCGATGCCGTGGCGCTTTATGCGGGGAATGGTGAGGACTTCCCGAATGACACCGCGGCCACGAGCACGGGGTTGATCGACTCCGTGGTCTACGGAACCAATGACTCGGACGCCGCCGGGCTTCTGGCGGTGTTCTCCAGCGATGGTGTGCAGGCCAACGAGTCGTCGGACACGGCGTCCATCGCGCGCAGTCACGATGGCGCGGGCGGGGCCGGCAATGGCGGCGCCTTCGAAACCCGCGACAACCCGACGGCGGGTGAGTCCAACTCCACCCCGCCGCCGCCAGTGCCGCTGGTCGCCATCCCCGCCATTCAGGGTGCCGGCCATGCGTCTACGCTGGTCGGTGAGTCCGTGCGAACCCAGGGCATCGTGACGGGTGTCGATTTTGTCGGCTTTTATCTACAGGATCCGGATGGCGACGGCGATTCCGCGACGTCCGATGCGATCTTCGTCTTCGAGTTCGGCACCGATGCCGAGGTTGGCCAGGTGCTGGAGGTTGACGGCACGGTGAGCGAGTTCTATCCGGGCGGCGTCAGCACCGGAAACCTGTCGACCACGCAGATTTCGCTGTCGACCAAGGCGGAGATCGCCAACCCCTTCACCAATACCAGCGTCACGCCGACCACGGTTGGTCTGGCTGGTGGCAACGACCGCATCATTCCGTCGACCACCATCATTGATGACGACACGGTGGGCCGTGTGGATGAGCCGTCGGAAACCACGTTTGATCCGGATGCCGATGGCCTGGACTTCTATGAGTCGCTCGAGGCCATGCTGATCGCCGTGACCAACCCGATGGCAATCTCCGGAACCAATCGCTTCGGCGAGATCTTCATCGTGCCCGACGCCGGGACGGGGGCGACAGGCATCAATGCCCGAGGTGGTCTGAGCCTGGACATCCTGCCCGGTGGCGTCGTGTCGCGCCTGGATCAGGGCGATGGGGGTGTGGACTACAACCCGGAGCGCATGCAGATTCAGATTGACGGGGATTTCTTCTCCGGCGACACGCCTTCGGTGAACGTGGGTGACCAGTTCGATGGCGTCGTGACCGGCGTGCTCGGCTATGACTTCGGCGAGTTCCAGATGGTGCCGACCACCCTGCCTGCGGTGATCTCGGCAAACCAGATGAGCGAGGTCACTGGCATCGGTTCTACCGGAAACCAGCTAACTGTCGCGACCTACAACGTGCTGAATCTGGACCCCGTGGTCGAGAACGTCGCCAACGTTGA
>JAGLCS010000077.1 GCA_023146115.1 Abyssibacter sp.
GATGGCGTCGTGTCTGCCAGCGACACGCTCGGCGCGCTGGTCCAGGCCATTGTCGACGCGGGCGGCCCGACCTACACCGCCATCGAAGTCGCTCCGGCGGTGGCCGAGACCAACGGCGGCCAGCCGGGCGGCAACATCCGACAGGCATTCCTCTACAACGCCGCGCGGGTCACGCTGGTGGCAGGCACCGCCGGTACCGGCAACGACTCCACCCTGCCGCAGAACGACGCAGGCGTGGTCGGTCTCAGCTTCAACCCGGGTCTGATCGAGCCCGGCAACACCGCGTTTGCCGGCGCTCGCAAACCGCTGGCAGCCGCCTTCGACTTTAACGGTCAGCGCATCGTCGTGGTGAACAACCACTTCTCATCGAAGGGGGGTAGTACGCCGATCAACGGCGCGATCCAGCCCTTTGTGAACGGTTCGGAGGGTGAGCGTCGTGCGCAGACGGCCATCGTCAACCAGTTCGTCGATGACGCGCTGGCCATCGATGCGAACGCGAATGTCGTGGTGCTGGGCGACATGAACGAGTTCACCTTCGAGGAGCCGTTGCAGATACTTGCCGGTGCCGACGATTCATCCAACGTGCTGAGCGACCTGTTCGACGTGACCGGCCTGGATCAGCTGGAGCGCTACACCTTCATCTTCAACGGCAACAGCCAGGCGCTGGACCATATTTTTGTGACGGATGCCCTGGCCAGCGCGTCGCCGGTCGTCGACATTGTGCATACGAACATCGAGTTCGCGAACAGCCCGATGGCCGCATCGGATCACGATCCGATTCTGTCCAGTTTCGAACTGGCGCCATAAGCGGTCGCCGGGCAGGCTGAAGTCGCCTAGCCAAACCTCGGGAGTGGGGCGGTCGCAATCGGGGATGTTTGTGACCGGAGGGTGCGGCGCTCGGGGGAGCGCCGCCTCTCGTTTCTACACACCTTCGGGCAGCTCGCGTTTCCAGAAGCGCATGGGCTTGTCGGTCGTCGCGTCGCTGCCGATGTCCGGCCAGCCGAAGTGGCAGCGCAGGTCCATTGGCAGGTAGCCACGGTTTTCCCAGAAGCGCTCGTTCCCGAAATAGTGTCGCGGCCGGGCGGGGTGGTCGTTTGGCCGTTCCACCGCGCAGAACGTGCAGTACCGCAAGCCCAGACTGAGTGCATGCGATTCCCGTTCGGCGAAAAAGCCGACCCCGAGGCCCAGCCCGCGATACTCCGGTAATACGACGGACTCGCCAAAGTAGAGCCACTCCGTCAGTGACAAGCCGGCCTGGATAAACGGCGCCTGCATGTCGGGGTCCGCGTCGGCCAGGGGCAGGGCGGTGGAGGCGCCGACAATCTGCTGCCCGGCCCAAGCCACCAGGATGAGGCTCTGCGGGCACTGGAAATACGTCGTCAGGTAGTCGCGCTCATAGGCCTCACTACCGTCGTACAGGTAGGGCCACTCGCGAAAGACCTCAATGCGCAGCCGGGCCAGCGTGTCGGCGTGAGCGGACGCTGCCTGCCCGGAAAGGGTCTTGATGACGGGTGGTTCGATCACGGCCTGACTCGGTGATTGATGTTCGGCCACCATGGTATGTCGGTCCAAGCCGGTGGCACATGGATGAGCAGCCTGGCGGTCTCGCTCTGGTGGAACCGCTTTGCGATACCCTGAGCATGAACCTGTGTTGTTGACCGTCATGCGTGTACTGCTGTTGGGTGTTCTGCTGTTGCCGAGCCTGGCCTGGGCCGAGGCCATTTTCTGCGAATCGATGATCGATGTGCGCCGGGGCAGGGCGGTGAGCAACGTGCTGATCACCGTCGCAGATGGCCAAATCGCGTCCGTCGAGCCAGGGGCGGAGCCGGGCGATGCGCGGACGCTGGAGGGTCTGACCTGCTTGCCCGGCCTGACCGACATGCACACGCATCTGACCGGCGAGTTCGGACCGGACACCTATCTCAAGGAATTCCAGGTGGATGCGGCGGACATCGCCCTGGAGTCGGCCGTCTACGCCGAGCGCACGTTGCTGGCCGGCTTCACGACGGTGCGCGACCTGGGTGACAGCTACAACGTTTCGGTGGCGCTGAAGCGGGCGATCCAGTCCGGGCTGGTCGACGGCCCGCGCATTTTCACCGCGGCCAAGTCGCTCGCGACCACGGGTGGTCATGCTGATCCCTCCAACGGCATGCGCGCTGACCTGCAGGGCGATCCGGGACCGAAGCAAGGGGTGATCAATGGGGTGGCGGATGCGCGCCAAGCCGTTCGCCAGCGTTACAAGGACGGCGCGGATCTGATCAAGATCACCGCGACGGGGGGTGTGTTGTCGGTGGCGTCCAGCGGCCAGAATGCCCAGTTCACCGAGGATGAGATCGCGGCCATCGTCGATACCGCCAGGGACTACGGGTTTCATGTCGCCGCCCATGCGCATGGCGCCGAAGGCATGAAGCGGGCAATCCGTGCCGGGGTGACCACCATCGAACACGGCACCTACATGGACGAAGAGGCGATCGATCTGTTCAAGCGCTTCGGCGCCTGGTACGTGCCGACGATCATCGCCGGCAAATGGGTGGAGGAGAAATCGCATATCGACGGCTTTTTCCCTGACGTCGTCCGTCCCAAGGCGGCCGCCATTGGCCCGAAGATCCAGGACACGTTTGCCCGGGCCTACAAGGCGGGCGTGAAGATTGTGTTCGGGACCGATTCCGGCGTGTCAGCTCATGGCGATAACGCCTGGGAATTTGTCTACATGGTGGCCGCCGGCATGCCCCCGGCCGATGCGATCCGTTCGGCCACGGTCAGCCCGGCGATCGTGCTCGGGCAGGAAGATCGACTGGGTGCGCTGGAGCAGGGGATGGTCGCGGACATCATCGCCGTGCCGGGCAATCCGCTCAGTGATGTCGGCGTGTTGCGCGATGTGCGATTCGTGATGAAGGACGGCGTCATTTACAAAGCGCCGACACCGGCTGCGCCGTCCGCCAAAGCGACCAAGAACACGTCGACTCCGAACGCCGCCGGGTAGACGCCCGCGCTGAGTTCACGGACAATGTTGCGGCGCACAACGGTGCTTTGAGCCGCAGAGGCCGCGAGCAAGACCCGCGTGCCTCGTGGCAAGTCCGGCGCAAGGCCGGGTCACGCACTACCGCGCTGACGTTCCCTGACGGGGCGCATCTCAACCCGAAATTCAAGGGTGTCCGGCCGGTTGATCGGTCGTCGTGGGCACCTCGCTGTTGTGTCAACGGAGCCCATTTTGCTGAACATCACGCCGACCGAACTCAAGACCAACCTGCTCAGCGGGCTCACCGTCGCGCTGGCCATGGTGCCCGAGGCCATTGCCTTCGCGCTGATCGC
>JAGLCS010000078.1 GCA_023146115.1 Abyssibacter sp.
GCTTGGTAGATCGCCATGATCGGACCCAGGCCCATGGAGACCGTGGCCAGCGACCAGAAATCCGGCATCAGCCAGGCATGCGGATAGCTGGACAGGCCACCGGGCTGCGTTTCGGTGCGGAAACGGCGGAGCTGATCCTCGCTCAGGCGGCCTTCCAGATACGCGCGGGCATAAATACCGGGGGCGCTATGCCCCTGGATGTAGATCAGGTCCGGGCCGTCCGGATGATCCTGACCCTTGAAGAAATGGTTGAAGCCGACGTCATAGAGCGTCGCCGCCGATCCGAAGCTGGCGATGTGGCCACCGATGCCATCGTGCTCACGGTTGGCATGCACGACCATGGCGGTGGCGTTCCAGCGGATCAGCGAGCGAATCTTCCACTCCAGCGCGTGGTCGCCGTCGCTCTTGACCTCGCTATGAGGCGGAATCGTGTTGACGTAGGCCGTATACGGCGAGTGCGGAATGAACGTGCCGCCTCGGCGCGAGCGCTCCAGCAGGGACTCGAGCAGGTAATGCGCGCGTTCGGGACCTTCGACCTCGACAACGGCATCAAAGGCGTCGAGCCATTCGCGGGTTTCCGTCGGGTCCGTATCGGTTTGATCGGACAACGTGGCGTCAAAGACGCGGCCTTCGGTCATGCGGCGACTCCTCGGGTGCGAGAGCTATTCGATGGTATCGGCGGCATGGCACCATTGCCACCGTGATCAAGCACATCATCCAGCGTTGGATCAATCCGTCACCGTCGGATTGGACGGGGCCGCCCGTTATTCATACGGCATCCGGCAAACTACGCCGAATCGGTATCGAGTTGGAGTTCTCCGGACTGGGTATCGAGCAAATCGCGCGCATCGTCAAGGACGTGGTCGGCGGGTCGATCTCGCCTATCTCGCCCTACGAATGCGATGTCGACGACACACCACACGGCACGTATCACATCGAGCTGGATTCCAGCTACGTGAAACGCCTGGGACGGCATGACGATGACAAGCCGGACGATGGCGGCCTGTTCTCGTTCGAGCGGCTGTCGGACGAGGTGATCGGCGCGATCGCAAAGCAGATTGTCCCGTTCGAAATCGTGACGCCGCCCATCCCCATGCCGGAACTGGGCAGGCTGAACGACTTGGTTTCGCGCCTGCGAGAGGCGGGCGCCCAGGGCACCCACCACTCGCCGATCTACGCCTTTGGTCTGCACATGAACCCGGAGTTGCCGGACACGGAGGTCGCGACTCTATTGGGCTATCTACAGGCTTTCGTCTGCCTGTTTCCCTGGCTGGCGCGCGAATCCAAGGTGGACTGGTCCCGACGCGTCACACCATATATCGACCGTTTTCCGAGCAGCTATACGCGGCTGATCACCGCGCCGGACTACGCACCAGACCTGGCCGGGCTGATCGATGACTACCTGGACCACAACGCGACCCGCAACCGCGCGCTGGACATGCTGCCGGTGTTTGGCGAGGTGGACTGGGACCGCATCGACGCCGCGCTGGACACGCACCTCGTCAAGCCACGCCCCGCCTTGCACTACCGGCTGCCGAACTGCCTGATCGACGAGGCTGGATGGACCCTGGACGAGCCATGGCAGCACTGGCTACAGGTCGAACATCTCGCCCATGACGAGGCACGCCGGCAGGCGATGATGCATGCGTTTCGCCAGCATCTGGATGATCCGGTTTCCAAGCTGTTCGATGTCTGGGCGCGTGACTGCGAGCAATGGCTGCTGCCGCTCGCGCGGGCATGAAGCGCCCCCGCCGCATCCGAAACCGTCATCGCCGACCCGTGATCGGCATCACCGGGCCGGATAAACACATAGCCTGGGGCTGGTGGTTTGGATCGCTGGCCGTGCGCATGGCCGGTGGCTTGCCGGTGCGCTTGACGCCGGGCCGAGCAACGCGGGTGGGGCAACTCGACGGCGTGATTATCGGCGGCGGCGACGACATCGATCCGCAGCTATACGCGGGCGACCCCGGCACCGGCCACTACGACGCGGAACGGGACCGATTCGAGCTCGCCGTGATCGACGCCGCGTTGAAGGAGCGACGACCGATGCTGGGTATTTGCCGAGGCGCGCAGCTCATCAACGTGGCCCATGGCGGCGATCTGTTCGCCGACCTGCGGCCGATGCGTGTGCAAACAGGCAACCGGCGGCTGATCCTGCCGCGCAAGACGCTGAACATCCGACGTGGCAGCCGGCTCGCCAAACTGATCGGCCAGCCCCAGACCCGCATCAACAGCCTGCACCACCAGGCTGTGCGACGGGTGGGCCGGGGCCTGCAGGTTTCCGGTCGCGATCTCGACGGCATTGTTCAGGCCATCGAAAAGCCTGGCCGCGGATTTCTGATCGGCACGCAATGGCACCCGGAATACATCCCGCAGCGCGGCACGCAGCGGCGCCTGTTCAAGGAACTGGTGCGCGAGGCGGCGCGGCTGAGAAGCTAAGTGTCCGATCCCGGAGGATGCCTCCAGCGATCGCATTCGACCCCCTTCAGCTCGATGGTCGCCTCAATCCGAGCCCCCAGCCGTATCGCCACCGCTTGGGAAGCACGATTTTCAGGGTGGATAAAGCTTACGAGCGCGTCCAGGCCGAGGTCGGCATACGCAAACTGCCTCGCCGCTCGACACGCTTCGGTCGCGTAGCCTTGGCCTACGGCACGGCGGTTTAACCAGTAGGCGATCTCGATCTCCGGCCACGCGCCGGGCTGCCATAGACCCACCGAACCCAGCAGTCGCCCGTCGCCCTTGGATGTCACAGCCCAGGGTCCAAACCCACGCAGACTCCAATGTCCGATCGTCATGGCCAATCGGCGCCACGCGTCATCCTCTGAGCACGCGCCACCGATATAACGACAATGGTCCGCATCGGAGAATACGGATGCGAAGTCGGGAAAGTCATCGGCCGTCCACCCTCGCAACACCAAACGCTCGGTTTCCAGCGTCGGGACCTCGGGCATCACCGCCCCGGCAGCTCCAGCATCGGCGGCTCTATGCCGCGGGTGCGCAGCCAGTCCCTTAACGCCAGCCCGGTGGCGAACGGCCACGCCTTGCATCGGTCGAGTGGCACCGCTTTCCATGCAGCCAGTTCGTCACCCAGTTCGACGACGCCTTCGGCCTCGACGTGGTAGGCGATGATCACCTCATTGCGCTGGATGAACTCGTAGACCCCGATCAATCCGCCAATGCGGCCATCCAGGCCGAGTTCTTCCTTGACCTCGCGCAGCATGCCGTCTTCCGGTGTTTCGCCGGCTTCGAGAAAGCCGGTGATCAAGCCGAACATCCACTCCGGCCAGGCGGCATTGCGGGCAAGAATGACCTCGCCGTTGTACTCGACGACAGCGGCCACGACAGGGGCCGGATTGTTCCAGTGAATAAAGTTGCAGGCTTCGTCCGGGCAAATGCGACGCGGGGCGCCGCCGTGCTCGCCGGAGACCAGCTCAGTTCGGCATTGGGGACAGTACTGCATGGACCGAGGGTAGCCGATTGGGGCCGCTGCCGAGGTCAGTAACTGCGGAATACACCTACGGCACGCCCTTCGATTGCCAGCGGCTGCGTAGCCAGATCAACCTCGATGGGGGCGAAATCGGGGTTGTGGGCAATCAGGCGCACGGTGCGGCCGGTGCGCTCGAATTCCTTCACCGTCACGTCTTCGTCCAGCCGCGCGACCACGATCTGGCCATTGCGTGCCTCGTGGTCTTTTTTCACTGCAAGCAGGTCACCGTCCATGATGCCGGCATCGCGCATGCTTTCGCCGACAACACGGAGGAAATAGTCGGGCTGTTCGGCAAACAGGCCGCCCTGCGTCTGAATGCGCTGCTCGACGTTCTCCGCGGCGAGCATCGGCGAGCCCGCCGCGACACGGCCAATGATGGGAATGCCGGCATCGCGCAACCGAATGCCGCGGGACGTGCCACCGACCAGGTCAATCGCGCCCTTGCGGGCCAGCGCCCGCACATGATCACGCGCCGCGTTGTCAGAGGAAAAACCCATCCCCTTGGCGATTTCGTGCAGCGTCGGCGGCATCGACTCGGACTCGGCAAATTGCCGGATAAAGTCGAGCACTTCGGATTGGCGTCGGGTCAGCATGCTGTATTTTTAGACAGTTTTGTCCGCAAGATCAAGTGCGGCGACAACTTGCTCCAGCAACGCCGCGTCCGCCTCGCTGAATCGGTCCGCATCCGGGCTGTCCAGATCGAACACCCCGATCACCCGGCCGTGCTCGATCAGCGGGATTACAAGCTCAGAATGCGACGCAGGATCGCAAGCAATATGTCCATCGAAGGCATGCACGTCGGCAATTCGCTGCACCTGCGCGGTGGCCGCGGCCGTGCCGCAGACACCACGGCCCCAGGGTATGCGGATACACGCCGGCTTACCCTGGAAAGGGCCGAGCACCAGTTCGTCACGCTGTTCATCGCGCAGGTAGAACCCCACCCAGTTCACTCGATCCAGCGCGTGAAACACCAGCGCAGCAATGTTTGCAAGATTGGCGACGCGGTTGGGTTCGCCCGCGACCAGGGCGCGGGCTTGGGCAGGAAGCGTCGCATCCGCAGGGATGTCGGTAGGCTGCATTGTCATCTGATTCGCAAAGAGGGTGCTTATCATAGGTGTGTACATGCTTGCGGATGCGATTCATGGCATGGTGCGTGAATCGACGTTGAGCAGAAGATGGCAGGGAGCCGCCGATGCAAGCGCCAACGAACGTCCCAGAAATCGTGAGTCCAGAAACGGTGAGCGCGAGCGAACAGGCATTTAGAGCGCTGCGAGAACAGATGCGCGAACTGAACGCGCTGTGCGCAGCGATGAGTCAATCCTTCGAAGTCCTCCCCATGGAGCGACGGATCGTGACCAGCTCTGCGCGAATGGCTGGCGTGGACGGCTGCAGCCTCTACCGTCGTGAAGGTGATCAGCTTCATTTTCGTGTGGTGAAATCCACCTCGCTCGGGCTGATGGCCGTCACCGACTTCGGCGAGGACGGCGTGTTCAAACCCATCGAGTTAGCGGATGCCGATGGCACTCCATGCCGACAGGCCGTGGCAGCCCGAACCGTCCACGAAAACGATGTGGTCAACATTTCCGATGTGACGCGCATGCCGAATTACGACGCGTCCCGTATCGCCCAGTTTGACCAGCGCATGGGTTACGACACCCGGTCGATCCTGTCCCTGCCGGTGAGTTTCAACGGCGGCGACCCCATTGGCGTGCTCCAGTTTGTGAACGCGAAGAATGTCGTCGGCAATCACGTACCGTTCTCCAGCTCTCACGTGCAGCTCGCCCGCAGCCTAGCGGCCTTGGTGGGCATGCTCTGGACCCTGGGTGGCTGAGCCGGTCGCGGCTTGACGATCTTCGACCGCATCATCGCCGGCGATCTGCCGGCGAGCTTCGTCCATCAAGACGACCACTGCGTGGTGTTTCTGGATATCAATCCGGTCTCACGTGGCCATGCGCTGGTCGTGCCGCGACTCAGCCAGCAGCACCTGGCCGAGCTAAACGAACCGCTGCTGGCTCATATCTGGCGCATCGCCCGTGATGTCGGCGCCGCGCAGCAAGCGGGTCTCGGCAGCTTGGCGCAGCATTTTCTGGTCAACGACGGCCCGGCGGCGAGCCAATCCGTCCCTCATGTGCATATTCACGTGATTCCCCGTTATCGAGGCGATACCGTGCGCACCATGAGCCGCATCGTCTGGCACCTGAGTACATTGATGCTGCCGCGCCGCGAGAGCGCCGCACGGCGCCAGGCGATGGACCGGACGGCGGCATTGATCAGCGAAGCCATGCGTAACCATGCGTGAGCTGCTCATCCTTGGTTGCGGCCACTCGGAATCGTTGACCCTGTTCAATACGAACGCGGCCGTTCGTGATCATGGCCGGCTCTTTCTCATTGACTGCGGCTGGACCATCAAGGCGGCATTGCAGGCCCAAGGGCACGGATTCGCTGACATCGATGGCATTTTCATCACCCATGTTCACGGTGACCATGTGTTCGGCCTGGAACGCATCGGCTACGAGGCACGCTTCAAGCTTGGGCGGCGTATCCCTCTGTATCTGCCGGAAGCGCTGATCGAGGAACTGTGGGACCAGACCCTCAAGGGGTCGATGGGGCGTAACTCCGACGGCGAACAAACCCTGGACGACTACTTCGACGTACGTCCGGTGCCGGGCATGCGCCTCGAAACACCGCAGCTCTCGGCCGAGCTGTTCTCAACCCGGCACACGCCCGGTAAGCCCTCGTTCGGCCTGCTGCTAGACGATCACGTCGTGTTCACCAGCGATACCCGGCCCGTGCCCGAGGCGCTGTCGCGCCTGGACTTCGACATCGGCTTTCACGATGTCACGTTCCAGACCGGCAATCCGGTCCATGCATCGCTGGACGAGTTGATCGAAACCTACCCACCCGAGATTCGGCGCCGGCTCTATCTGATGAGCTACGAAGACAGCTATGCTGATCATATCGAGCGGGTCACCCAGGAATTTGCCGGGCTGGCCCGCCAGGGGATGACACTCAGGCTGTGAACCCGAGCCCGGACCCGGTCTGATGTCGCGAGCTGCCAGGACCAACAAGAGAATCATCACGACCATGACCCGATACGCACGCAGCGCACGATGGCTGCTCGCCGGTGGCCTGTTGTTCGCCGCCTCAGCTGCCGCCCAGTCGGACTACATCCGGGATGTCGAGACCGAACTACAGCAACTCGGTTACGACGTGGGCGCGATCAACGGTGTCTTTGACGATACCCTGGAGAGCGCGATCAATCGCTTCAAGGCCGACGAAGGCCTGCCGCAGGACGGCGCGCTGACTCGCGACACGCGGGCATTGATCGCCGCCCGCGCGGCTGGCGAGCCTCTGCCCAGTCGCCTGCCCGCCCCGACCCAGCCGGCTCAGCCACGGCCAGCCCCCCAGCCGGTCGCCCCGCCTCCGCAGCCGAAACCAAGCAGCACTCAAGCCGCGACGCCGCCGCCGGCTGCACCACCGACAGCCGCAGCCCGTCGCGGTCGCGCAGCCTTTGGCGAATCCGGCTGGCGTGCGGGACGTAGCGCCTACAAGCGCCGTGTCGGTTTCGTCGTCGACCTCGCCGCCGAATTCGGCGGTGACGACCTGGTGACCGTCGTACTCGACAATAACGACAGCGAGGACATCACCGCCGGTGACGGCATCGTGCTCGGCGCCGGTGGCTACTGGCTGCTGCGCGAGAATTTCGGGTTGCAAGGCACGCTGGCGTACAAGATCAACCAGACCTCGGCGGACAACTCCGACCTCGGCCTAGAACGCTGGATCGTGGATGTCTCGGCCATCACCTTCGTCGACGACTTCCAGTTCGCCGCCGGGCTCGTCCACCATACGAACATCGACTTCGACGGCGACGGCTTCCTCCCCGACTTCTCCTTTGACGACGCCACCGGCCTGAAACTGGAGATCGGCTACAGCTGGTTCGCACTGTCGTATACAAACATCGATTACGAAGTGAACGGCTTCAGCTTCGATGCCAGCAATGTCGGGCTGCGGCTTCGAGGCGGGTTCTAACCCCTCGGCCTCCTGCATTTATTTGAAGCCCCAACGCATGCGGTCGGTCAGTGGCGCGCCATCATCAAGGCGGGTCTCGTCGGCCATGCCACGGACGAAGCGCTCGCGGTAACCCGCGCGTTTATCACCGAACCGACCCATTCAGCGATTGTTTGATTAGCACGGGCAAATGCGCCAGCTATCAATAAGATCGCCAAGGCGAAGGACTGGCCCATCCACGCACCTCACGTGACGCCTACATCTGGACTACCTGGAGCGACCCATCAGCCCGTTGACGTTCGACTACGCCTGGTACGACTTTGTCGGGAATATCGGTGTGCTGTGCATCGTGGGGAGCTATTTCGCGCTGCAGGTCGACTGGCTGGACAACCGGGATCTCGCCTATAGCCTGATCAACGGCGTGGGCGCGCTGGCGTTGATGATTTCGCTGAGTTTCGATTTCAATCTGTCATCGATGATCATCGAATGCTTCTGGCTGGCCATCAGCGCCGTTGGATTCGTCCGCTGGTGGCGCCGCCATCGAGCACGCAAGGTCGATACCGACTAGTCACGATCGGACTGCAGCCGGTCATCCTCGCGCTCCCGGAACGGCCCCATCACGCCGTTGTCGTACATCGCGTTGGTCCGAATCAGGAGAAGACGATGACCCAGACAGTCATGTCCGTTAACGACCTTGTGCGCGCCGCCAAGGGCGCGGCCGGCACGCTGACAGCAGAAGAAGTGCAGCTCGCGCAGGAGCAAGGGGCGACACTGATCGATGTTCGAGAACCGCCAGAAACCAAGAACGGCCGGATTCGCGGTGCGCACACCATTCCCCGTGGCACCCTGGAATTCAAGGTCGGCGACGTTACCAAAGACCACGACACCCGCATCGTGACCTACTGTTCGGCCGGCAGCCGCGCCGCCCTGGCCGCCGCCGCACTAAAACAATTGGGCTACGCGGGGGCGATCGCCTCTGACGCCGGGTATGACGACCTTGTCCGGCAGGGCCTGGCGGTCGAAGCGCCGAATGCCGACTGATCCATCGACCCCGACCGTGATCTTGGTCGGAGCCGGGCACGCGCATCTGCACATCGCATCACGCGCGGCAGACTATCGCGCGCAGGGTGCCCGACTGGTGCTGATCGACCCCGGTCGTTTCTGGTACTCCGGCATGGCGACAGGGCTGCTGGGCGGGCAGTACTCCGCGGCAGATGATCAGGTCGATCCCGCGCGCCTCATTGAACATCACGGCGGAACGTTCATCCGGGACGAGGTCACGGCGGTCGACCCCCACAAGCGCATGGTGACGCTGGCATCCGGTCGCGCCCTGCGCTACGACTGGCTGTCGCTCAATGTCGGCAGCGAAGTCCATCTGGGCAAGCTGTCCGCGCCGGATGGCGGGCCAAGGGTCTGGCCGGTGAAACCGATCCCTCCGCTGCACACCCTGCGCAGGGAGCTGGAATCTGCAATGGCGGCGCGGGGCCGGATGCCGCATGTCGTCGTCGTGGGTGGCGGCGCAACCGGCAGCGAATTGGCCGCAAACCTTGCAGCACTGGCACGGCGGCACGCGGTTGCGCCTTGCGTCACCTTGGTTTCAAGGTCCTCCGCGGTGCTGCCACAGGCGCCGGCGCAAGCCTCGGCGAAGCTACAGCGCGTCTTGAACCACTGTTCAGTGACGCTGCGGCTAGCCACATCCGTGACGCAGCTCACCACGGGCGGCGTTCAGCTGGACGATGGCACCGAGCTGCCTTGCGACCACGTGGTTGCCGCCGTGGGACTGCAGGCCAAGGCGCTGACGCAGGCGCTGGGTCTGCCTGCCAGCCGGGAGGGGTTACGCGTCTGCGCGCAGATGCACAGCGTAGACGACCCGCGGATCTTCGCGGCGGGCGATTGCGCCGACTACGCCCCGCGTCGTCTGCCGAAACTCGGCGTGTTCGGCGTTCGGGCCGCCGCAGTCATTCACCAAAACCTGCTCGCCAGTTTGGCGGGCCAGCCCCTGAAACCCTATCAACCGCAGCGCCGATGGCTCGCGATTCTGAATCTTGGCGATGGTCGCGGTCTGCTGCTCTGGTGGCGTCTGTGGTGGCTGGGTCGCAGCAGCGCGTGGCTGAAAAACCGGATCGATCAACGATTCATGCGGCAGTTTCGGGTCTAGCGGGTTCCGCATCGGGCGGCCGCGTGGTCACCACATGGCGCTGCACCTGTGCCCAGGCAACCGCCGCGGATTCAGGCAAGACCACGTCCAGGTCGAGGCCCGGCACGATGATCCGGTCATTGGCAACCCAACCGTCCAGGCAACGGTCGGAATGCCCGACGATGGAGCGAAAGCGCCGTCGGTGCTCGCGAAACCGGTCGCGGCTCACAATGCACCCCCCGGCGGCCTTCGCGGTTGCGAGCAGCGTCCGGTCCGCGGATTCACCGGTGGGCACCTGCGTCGCGACGGTTGGCAGCTCCAAGAGTGCTTGGTAGATCGCATGCTCATCGGGCGCAAGTTGGTGGACCGTGCTGGCGTCAAACACGAGCCAGGTTCGCGCCGCCCGCGTCAGCAGGCCGCCCGCCACCGCCAGCGGCAATCGCAGCGAGGGCGGGCCACCGCACCAGTACGCCACATTCAATGCATCGACAACCGTGATGGGGCCGCCCGTTTGCGCGTTGGCTATCGCGTCTTGTCTCCGTAGGCGGCTTTGGCCGCAGGCCGGTCGGCCATGGTGTTGTACCAACGCTGGAGATGCGGCTGATCCTCCGCCGGCGCAAAACCGCTGAGCTGGAAGAAGCGCAACGCGCAATAAGCGGTGATGTCGGCGATGGTCAATGCATCACCGGCAACGAAGTGCTGGGTCGCCAATGCCTTGTCGAGCCGCTTGAGCCGCTTGGTCGCCGCCACCCGCTGCTTCTCCCCCCATTCCGGCACCTGGTCTTCGGCCTGTCGCATGCCGGGGTGCGTGTGTCGAAAACACATCGCCATGGGCAGCATCACTTCGAATTCCATGATGCGATTCCACATCTCGACCATGCCCTGCTGTAGCGGCGTGACACCAAACAGCGACGGCTCAGGCTCGATGGCTTCGATATAGCGGCAGATCGCGACCGTTTCGCAGATGATCGTGCCGTCTTCAAGCTCCAGCGCCGGCGTGCTGCCGTTGGGGACACGCGCACGGTATTCGGGTGTCTTGTGTTGACCCGCTCGCAGGTCGATGACCTCGGTTTCAATGCTCAGACCCTTCTCGGCCAGAAAATAGTCCACCCGTGCCGTGCTAACGGTTTGTGGCGTTCCGATCAGTCTCATGTCTCACTCCTCCCGAATATTGTGGTTACCAGAAAACCAGCACCATGATCACCGTCAGCAAGACCAGCACACCGGCCTGCAGGCGGTAATCCGACAGCATGCCGCCCGGCCGCATGTCCGTCGACTTTTCATCCGGCGGCCAGGTCACGTGCTGGGCGAGCTTGAAATTCTGACCGAGTACCAGCGAGACGATGACCAGCAGCACCGCGGTCCAAACCGTCAGCACAATCGCCATGATCGTGAAGTGCACATTGATCACACCGCCGATGGGACCCAGGGCAAACAGCGCCGCAGATGTGACATGTCCCAGCGCCAGCGCCCAGAAGCCCGCCTTGGGGTGCGCGCCCTTCCAGAACAAGCCGGTGAGAAAAATCGCCACCAGCGGGGTGGTGATGTAGGCGAAGGCGGACTGGATGTAGTTCCACAGACCGGGAAAATCCTTGATCTGCGGTGCCCAGGCAATGGCGATAGCCATGAATACGAAGGTGCACACGCGACCGACAAACACGGTCTGGCGGGGGCTCAGATCCGGCTTGTTCGGCTTGATGAAATCCAGCGTGACCAGCGTGGATGCCGAGTTCAATGTCGAATCCACCGACGACATGATGGCGGCGATCAGACCGGCCAGCACCAGACCGACCGCACCCACGGGCAGCAGTTCGGTGACCATGGTCGGGAACACCTGGTCTTTGTTCTCGATGTCCGGAAACAGCGAGATCGCGAACGCCGCCGGCAGAATCATGATGAACAGCGGCAACAGTTTCAGCGCCCCGCCCAACATCGCGCCAGCACGCGCGGCTTCCAGGTTCTTCGCACCCAGCGCGCGCTGGATGATGTACTGGTTCATGGTCCAGTAGTAAAAGCCGATCAGCGGCACGCCAAGCAGCAGACCAGGCCAGGGGAGTACGTCGTCATCGGCCGGACGGATCATCGACAAATGGCCCTCCGGCAGTTCTGCCGTGGCCTTGGCCCAGGACCAGTCGAACTTGTCGAAGATGATCAGCCCCATCGCGGCCGAACCGATGATCAGGATGACCGCCTGCAAGACGTCGGTGAGCACCACGGCCTTGAGCCCGCCGGCGGCCGTGTAGATGCCGGCGAACAGCCCCAAGCCCAGACAGAACCAGAACAGGTGCTCGCCGCCCTGACCGGGAAAGAACAGCTTGTCGAGCACTAGCGAGCCCGCGTAGAGCCCGCCCGCCATGTCGACGATGATCGAGAGAAAAATCGTGATGCATGACAGGTAGAGCCGAACGCGACCGTCATACCGGCGCTCCAGAAACTCCGGGACCGTGGAGATCTTGGTGCGGATATAGAACGGCAACACGAAGATGGCGGCGAAAACCAGCACCAGCCCCGCCATCCACTCGTAGGCCGAGACCGCGATGCCGGTTTCGTAAGCATCGCCGGCCAGACCGATCAATGTCTGCGCGGAGATGTTGGAGGCGAACAGCGAGAAGCCGATGACACCGAAGCCCAGCGCCCGGCCCGCGAGAAACAAATCGTCCCCGCTTTTGGTCTGCCGGCTCACGTACACACCGATGCCGATGACCACCGCGAAATAGCCGACGATCAACGCGATATCGATGGGATGAATGGTCATCTCCATGCTGGCTCCTTGCCCGTTCTGCGCCCCCTCGCGAAGTGCCAGCCTAGCCAATGACCCTGACGGATGCGACCCCGCAGTCGGCCTGCGAACCGGGAGAATCCAGCCAACCTGCTACGGTAGAGGGCTTTCCCGCACCACGGTCACGGATGACTCAGGACACCGGCCCAACCTCTCTGTCACGCCGCCGCAAGGCGCTCATCGCCGGCCTGCTGGCGATCGTGGTCGTCGGCACTTTGGCGGCGCTGTGGCGCCTCACGCCCTTGTCGGACTACGCAGAGCCCGAACGTCTGGCCGACACCCTCAGCGAATTGGTCAAGTCACCCTGGGCACCGCTGAGCGTGCTGGCGATCTACCTCGTGGGCAACGCCGTGCTGTTTCCCACGCTGGTGCTGAACATGACCATGATTCTCACGCTCGGGGCGGGCTGGGGCTTCGCCTATGCCTTGTACGGCAGCATGGTGGCAGGTGTGGCCGGCTACGCTCTGGGCCGTTTGTTCGGGCGCAAACCGCTGGAACGCCTGGGCATCCGCCGATTGGAACGCACGATCGAGCTGCTCAAAAAAAGCGGCGTGGTGGGGCTGGCTGTGCTGCGCCTGGTTCCGATTTCGCCGTATCCGATCATCAATCTGGTGCTTGGCGCCGCCGGCATCGGCTTTTTCACCTACACCCTGGGCACACTCATCGGCCTGTTGCCCAGCCTGATCGCGATGACGGCGGTGGGGCATCAGATTCGCGCGCTGGTTCAAGACCCGGATCCGATGCAGATCACGCTGCTCGTCGTCGTCAGCGTGGCGTGCATCGCCGGACTCTGGGGCATCCAGCGCCTGGCACGCCGCAAGATGCGCGCAGCCGGTTAGCCGGGCGTACCCACGGTGAAATCCACATCGCTACGCTGGTTCAGTGGCTGCTGCGGCACCCGGCGCAACGCGTCGGCATCGTATCCAAGCGCCTCGACTCGCTGGACCAGGTCGGCGTAGCGCGTCTCATCGATTGTGGGCGTGCGCGCCATGATCCATACCCAATCGCGCTTTGAACGCGCCACGATGCTGGTCTGGTAATCCGGATCGACATAGGAGATCGTGTACTCCATCTTGATCGGCCAGATGAACTGCATCGCCCACTCGGCGCCATTGCCCTCATCCAGGACAAACCCGGTGGGCTCCATGCGCTTGGCCTCACCGTCGAAGCCGCCTTCGCGGTAGGTGAACACCGTATCGATCGCGCTGCCTTCGCCCCGCGTGTAACGCTCGATGTTGTTGTAAGAGTCGGCCACGACACCGGGCGGTATATGGGCGATGACGAACCATCCGCCCATGAAGCGGTCGACATTCACGGACGCCATGCGCGGAAAGTCCTGCGGAGGCATCACGCTGCAGGCGCCGAGACCGGCGACCGCGAGCAACAGGGCTATGGCATCACGCGTACGGTGTCGAAGGTTCATTGCGTTGTCGTCTTGAGCACGGAGCCTCAGGCTAACCCGCACCCCGGCGCGCCTACAGGGTTGTTCAGGCAGCGCCCGCCGACAGAACAAGCACAGCATGAAAATCCTGACACTGAACATGCACAAGGGCTTCACGTCCTTCAATCGCAAATTCATCCTTCACGAATTGCGGGAGGCGATTCGAGGCAGTGGCGCCGATCTGGTCTGCCTCCAGGAGGTGCTGGGCGATCATCAGGAGCACTCCACCCGGTACGAAGCCTGGCCGGCCGGGCCGCAGTACGAGTTTCTCGCCGACACGATCTGGTCCAACTTCGCTTACGGGCAGAACGCGGTGTATCCCGCGGGGCATCACGGCAACGCGCTGTTGTCGAAGTTTCCGATTCTTCGCCACCAGAATCACGACGTTTCCACCCACGATCACGAGCGTCGCGGCCTGCTGCACAGCGTGCTTGAGATTCCGTCCAGCGGCACCGAACTGCATGTGATTTGCACGCATCTCGGCCTGACGGGGGGACAGCGCATGAAACAGCTCAACCTGCTTTGCGATCTGATCGAGCGCGATATCCCGGCCTCGGACCCGGTGCTGGTGGCCGGCGACTTCAACGACTGGCGCGAAAAAGCCCATGCCTTGCTGCAAGAACGTGTGGGCTTGCAGGAAGTGTTTATCAAGGCATACGGCAAGGCCGCGCGGACCTTCCCCGTCCAGTTTCCGCTGTTGCGCCTGGATCGTGTCTACGTTCGCAATCTGGAGGTGTCACACCCGGAAGCACACACCGGCGCGCCCTGGTCGCACCTGTCCGATCACGCTCCATTAAGCCTGGAGTTGCAACTTTGACGAACGGCCGCTGGACCGATGGCAACACCATCGAACTGCTGGAAAACGGAGAAATGTTCTATCCGCGGGTGCTGGCGGACATCGAACGCGCCCGAGAACAAGTCCTGATCGAAACCTTCATTTGGTACGACGACGATATCGGCTACCAGCTGCATCGCGCGGTGATCGACGCCGCCAAACGCGGCGTGCATGTGGACATCACCGTTGACGGCTTCGGGTCCGGCAAGCTGCCCGCCAGCTTCGTGCAGGCGCTGACCGATGCCGGTGTGAACCTGCATGTTTATGACCCGCGAGGCAGCGTACTCGGCTTTCAGACCAATCTGTTTCGGCGGCTGCATCGCAAGTTCACGCTGATCGACTGTGCGGTCGGCTATATCGGCGGGATCAATTTCTCGATGGAGCACGTCCGCGAGCACGGGCCGAAGTCCAAGCAGGACTACGCGGTCCGCGTGACCGGACCGGTGGTCGACGAGATGCACGGCTTCTGCCGCAAACAGGTCGGGGCGATCAATACGCCGGAACGCCGGCCCTGGCTACGGCGCCTGCGCTGGTATCGCCCGAATCCGCTCAAACCCGCCCGAGATGCCCAGGCCGCGCTGGTCTGGCGCGACAACGCCGACCACGATCAGTCCATCGAGCAGTGGTACTACCAGGGCATCTCCGAGGCCAAGCGCGAGATCATCATCGCCAACGCCTACTTCTTTCCGGGCTACCGTTTCTTGCGCGCTCTCCGGCTGGCCGCCGAGCGCGGGGTCAGGGTGTGTCTGATTCTGCAGGGCGAACCGGACAAGTTCTATGTGCGCCACGCGGCCGCGACGCTGCATGACTACCTTCTGAACGCGAATATCGAGATTCACGAATACATGGACCGACCGCTGCACGCCAAGGTCGCGATCATCGACGACGACTGGGCCACCGTGGGCTCCAGCAATCTGGACCCGTTCAGCCTAGCGCTGAACCTGGAGGCCAACCTGTTCATCCGCGACCAGGCGTTCACGACATTGCTGCGCGACCGCCTCGTCGCGTTGATGGACACGGCCTGCCGACGGGTGCGCCGCGAACAGGTGCCGCGCCAGCGGGGCTGGCGACAAATCGTGCGCGTGCTGGTCTTTCACATCCTGCGCCGGTTCCCGGCCTGGGCACAGTTGATACCCGGTCATATCAAGCCGATCCAGCCCTCCGGCCAGGACCGGCTCGTCCCGCACAGCGACAAACGACCAACGTGAGCGAAACCGAACGAAAGCGACGCGGCGGCCTGCGCGAGCATTTCGCCGTCCTGGGGACGGCCGAACCGGGCCGCCGGTTTCTCACCTACCACGAGTGGCGTGCGTCGCGGGTTCGGCAGCGCTGGATTCGAACGCTCTACCTCACACTGTCGCTGCTGCTCGTCCCGGTCGGGATCTTGATGCTCGTAACACCCGGACCGGGCCTGCTGGTGCTCGGCATCGCGCTGGGCCTGGTGGCACAGGCATCGCGGCGTTGGGCTTGCTGGCTGGACGCATCAGAGAACTGGTGCCGGCGGCGCATTCGCCGCAACCGGCCGGGGTAGCAGCGGTGCCCGGGGTCGGCTACTTGCGAGCGACGCGCATGGGCGCATCATCGCGCCGGCGGCCGAAGCGCTGCGCCTTGAGCCGGATCAGGCATTCCTCGAACGTGCGGCTAATCGTCGTCTGGATACGCACGCGCTCGATGGTGGGCCAGGTCGCCCGTTCGCCATCTTCCACATAGCACCGCATCTCATCCACGGTCGGGTTGGCCAGCGCACGAATCATTTTCTTGGGCGTGTACCGAGGCAGGATCGTGACATCACCGGTATAGCGCTGATTGGTCAGCGCGTGAATCTGCCGGACGACCCGCCCGACACCACGGTTGCGAAAGTGCAGCCGCGCAAGATCAATGGTCTGCTTGCCGCTGCCCATCAACCAGTCACGGGCGAAAGGCAGCAGACCCGTGGCGTCGTCCTTGGCGAGGAACGGCACAACATGGGGATTGGTCTGGCTGACGATGTAATGATTGACGTTATGCAGCCGCGCCAGACGCAGCATTGGCAAATCGCTGGACAGCGACCCATCGACCCAACGCTTGCTGGGCATGTAGTCGATGACATCGCCATCGTATTCCCGCGCCTTGAGCGTCACCGGGGGGAACAGGCCCGGCACCGAGCAGCTGGCCTGTGACGCCTTGTAGATCAGTACGTTGGGTGATGTCAGATAATTCAGCAGGCGACCATGCTGATGGCGCTCGGCCGGCGACACGGTAATGTCCAGAATCCGGCCAGTGCGCTCGAAAGCCTCTTCGAACGTCGACTCTCCGATATTCGACAGCAGGCATTGCGCGAGCACATCCGGATTCATGATCGCCCGGCCTTGCACGGCGGTCCGAAAATCGAGTTTCTGCCAGGCATCGAGGTTGAGCGTGTCCAGGCTATAGGACGCCGCAATTTCATCATCGGTGCGAGTCGACACCCCGCCGGCGACGATCGACCCGGCCGAGGAGCCGGAAATGACCCGCGGCAGCAGACCCTGTTCGTGCAGGGCCTTGATCACACCAAAATGGAACATGCCCAGGGTCGCGCCGCCGGACAGCATCAGGGCCGAACGCCCGAATGAGACGCCGGTGCGCTTGAAGAACAGGATCTTGTCCTCGAACCCGAAGTCGTCGAACTCGGTGTCGCAAATCCACAGCAGCGCCTTGGCGACCTCCTCGACATACTCGGTGATCAGCCGCTTGGTGCCCACACGGCAATGGCCGTAGAGCAGCGGGTTGGCCATGTTGCCGAGGTTGCCGTGCAAGCCCTCGTGCAGTCGGAACACCAGCCGCCGCACATCTTGTTCGCGACGCATGCGGCGAACTTCCAGCAGCCGTTCCTTGATCAGCCAGTGGTCGTAGCCTTCGCAGGCATCCTCGGCGCGCCAGATGTCGTTGCCGTCACGATGATCCATCTCCAGCGCAATCTCGCGCCAGGTCGCGTAGTCCGGGGCGTGGGCGAGATCTCGCTGCAACAAAGGAGGGGGATTTTTCATCGGGGAGGGAGCACCTTGGTTGGCGCGGCTTGAATGAGATCGTCCGGTCACGTGCGCATCAAACCAGCCGAACGATTCGGTCGCCTAAGTAAACGCGGTGTTTCCCACTCTGGCAAGCACCCCAGCCGGAGGCCTCGGCGTCAGCGCGGTCAATCAGGCACCGAGCAGGCGGCGGCCCGCATCCCATAGCAGTTTGACGGCCAGCAGGACCAGAACCCCCTTGAACAAGGGACGGAATGCCTTTTCTTGCACAAAATGATGCAAGCCGCGGCCCAGCGCCGTGCCGGCAATGACGCCGACGGTCATTCCCGCCATCAGCCAGGCCTGATCCAGCACTTGAAAGCCAATGGTCGCGAAGGCGGTGAGCTTGAACGCATGCCCCAGCGACTGGCACAGGGCGAGGGTGCCGATGGTGGTTTCCTTACGCCAGGTCGGCCGCAGAAAGAACGGGCCGATCAGCAAACCGGTGGCCCCCACCACGGCGCCGACGCCACCGTTGAGCACGCCGGCCATGCCCATCGCCGCGCGGTCCGACAACGTCACGGCCCTGGACGCGCGCGGCAGCAACGTCCACAAGATGAACCCTGCCATGAGCAGGCGCACGTAGTCCGGATTGACCATCGACACCAGCGGCGCCACAACAAATGGCGCGGGCAGGGCGCCGAGGCCGAAGACCAGAGCGGCGGACCAGCGCACATGCGGCAGATAGGCGACAACGCGGCTGGCGTTAGAAACCATTTGCACCGAAGCGTGCAGCGGCACGGCCACGATCGGCGGCATGCCCGCCGCATAAATCGCACCGATCAAGATGGTGCCGCCTCCGGCCCCTGAGATGCCTGACAAGGTCGCCGAAACGAAGGCCACGGCGATGAGCATCCACTCCATGGTTCCGAAATCGGCCAGGCTGCCGCTCATCGGCTCGCGACTGCCACGGCGACGCGGCCGCTTGACGCGATCACGCCAACGTACATACTGGTCGGTATGTAACGCAGTTCGCCGAGGGGCGTGTCATGCCGTTGAAGGCTATACATTTCGATCACACCGTTATCCGATCCGGGCATCGACGGCCGCGGCGCATGCGCCGTACCGCCGACGCCAGTCAGTATCGGCGATCGTTCCGGGCCGAGCCAATGCCGTTGCCGAAGGGGCCAGCATGACCGTCCGCCGTCAACCGGACGCGACCCGCCAGCGACTGCTGGAAGCCGCCTTTGCCGAGATGCACCGCTACGGCTATCACGCCTCCAGCCTGGATCAGATTCTGCGCGCCACCGAGGTCACGAAAGGCGCGCTTTATCACCACTTCCGCAATAAGCAGGCGCTGGGTCTAGCGGTCATCAACGAAGTCGTTCGGCCCTGGATCGAGACACGTTGGCGGCCGATGCTGGAATCGGAACGGCCACTGCAGGCGGCGATCGACCACGTCAACGCCCATGCCGACACGGTCGATCAGAACATGCTGGAACTGGGCTGCCCCTTCGCCAACCTGGTGCAGGAGCTGGCCGGCAGCGACGCGGTCTTTCAGCAACCGTTGTTCGACATCTTCTTCGAGTGGAAGCGCGGCCTGATCGAAAGCGTGCGCAAGTCGCAGACGATCGGCGAGGGGCGCGATGACGTCGACCCGGAAGACATCGCCGTGTTCGTCATCAGCGCCATCGAAGGCATGTGGGCCATCGCCAAGGCATCGCGTTGCCATGAACATTTTCGCGCCAGCCATCGGGGGCTGGTGCTGTTTCTCGAATCGCTGCGGGCATGAACAGGCCCATAAAAGTGCAACTCAGCGCCGTGCGTCCCACGCATTCGGCGGTCGATCTCGGATCGGCCCGGCTGCATGGTTCGTTCAAGCAAATCCGGAGCACGCAGCTCACCGATTTAGTCATTCTGGGGAGGCTCATCAATGAGTAGTCAGTCCATGCTCGACGGCGCCGTTATGCGCTATGGCCGCTGGGTGGTCAGTCACCCGTGGTGGACCCTTTTTCTATCGGTGTTGACGGTGATGGCGTTGAGCTATCCCTTGGTCGCCACCGTGGCCGGCACCGCCGGCCCCAAGCTGGCAATGAGCAAGGACTACCGGGTGTACTTCGGCCCAGGCAATCCGCAGCTGGTTGCGTTCGACGAGGTGCAGGACCGCTACACCAAGAATGACAACTCGCTGATCGTGATTGAACCGACCGCGTCGGATACCGCGTTCAATCGCGACACGCTGGCGCTGGCCGAAGAGCTCACCGACCGAGCCTGGGGGTTGATCTACTCCCTACGGGTCGACTCGGTGACGAACTACCAGCACACCGAAGCCGATGGCGACGATCTGCGGGTGGCGCCACTGATCGAAAACGCGACGTCGCTCAGCGATGCGGAGATCGCCCAGGTCCGCGAGATCGCCACAACCGAGCCGCTGCTCATCGGTCGACTCACGTCTGAGAGCGGTCACACCGTCGCGGTGAACGTCGTACATCAGCTGCCCGCCCTAGATGATTCCGAAGTCGAAGAGGTCGCCGCCGAGGTCCGGGCCCTGCGCGACGAGATGCTCGCCAAGTACCCCGACCACAACATCTACCTGACCGGCAGCAACTTCATGTCGGTGTCGTTCTCGGAGGCAAGCCAGCAAGATGTCGCCTCGCTGATCCCGCTGATGTACTTGGTGATCATCGTCATCACCTGGGTGCTGGTGAGATCGATCGCCGGCACGGTCGCCACGCTCGGTGTGATCTTCACATCAATGATGGCGTCGGTGGGGCTAACCGCCTATGCGGGCATCCATTTCACACCGCCATCGATCTCGGCGCCACTCATCGTCTCGACCCTCGCGGTGGCGGATTCCATACACGTGTTGGTTTCGATGTTCGCCAACATGCGCGAAGGTCAGGACAAGCGCAGCGCGCTGATTGACGCGTTACGCGTGAACTTCATGCCGATCTTCCTGACCTCGGTCACAACAGCGCTCGGGTTCCTGTCCATCAACTTCGCCGACAGTCCTCCGCTGCGCGATCTGGGCAACATCGTCGCCATGGGGGTGATTGTCGCCTGGTTGCTGTCAGTCAGCTTGCTGCCCGCCTTGATGGTGCTGCTGCCGGTGCGAGTACCG
This sequence comes from Abyssibacter sp., assembly GCA_023146115.1. Lineage (GTDB taxonomy): Bacteria > Pseudomonadota > Gammaproteobacteria > Nevskiales > OUC007 > Abyssibacter. The sequence continues at coordinate 20,775 of JAGLCS010000078.1, forward strand.
CGTCAGTCCGGCGGGCTGTCCCAGCGGATGGAACGACTCGGCAAATTCGTCGTGCGTCGCAAGCGCCCCGTGCTGGTCGTCAGTCTCGTTACGGCGGGCGTGCTGTGCGCGCTGGTTCCGCTCAATCAGGCCAACGAAACCTTCGTTCACTACTTCGACACCAGTGTGAAGTTCCGCACCGACACGGACTGGGTCGCTGAGAACATCACCGGCCTCTACACCATGGAGTTCGACCTGGAAGCGCCGACCGGCGCCGGCGGGGTGACCAGCCCCGAGTATCTGCAGCAGCTCGACGCCTTCAAGCAGTGGTGGCAGGACGACCCGCGGGTCAAGCATGTGGCCAGCGTGTCGGACATCATCAAGCGCCTGAACAAGAACATGCATGGGGACGATTCGGCCTACTACCGCATCCCCGACGATCCGGAACTGGCTGCGCAGTACCTGCTGCTATACGAGTTCTCGCTGCCCTTTGGCCTGGATCTTGGCAACCAGATCAATATCGACAAGTCATCAACGCGCTTTTTCGTGGCGTTTGAGCACCTCGATGCCGTGGAGACCCGGCAGCTCGTCGATGATGCCCATGCCTGGCTGGCCACCAACGCACCAGGATTGGAGACCATCGGTGTCTCGCCGGCGGTCATGTTTGCGTACATTGCCGACCGCAACATCAAGAGCATGTTCATCGGTATGCCGGTCGCCCTGATCGGCATCAGCTTCCTGCTGATTCTGGCGCTGGCAAGCTGGAAGATGGGCCTGTTGTCGCTGATTCCGAACCTCGTGCCCCTGGGCCTGGCGTTTGGCGTCTGGGGCCTGATCGACGGCAAGATCAACTTCACGATGGCGATCGTGCTGGGCATGACGGTCGGAATCGTCGTTGACGACACCATTCACTTCTTGTCGAAGTATCTGCGCGCCCGGCGGGAGTTGGGTCAGACGCCAGAACAGGCTGTGGTCTACAGCTTCAGAACGGTCGGTACCGCGCTGACGACAACGAGTCTGATTCTCGTGGCAGGCTTCGCCGTGCTGGCGCAAAGTGCTTTCCTGCCCAACAGTGGTATGGCGCAATTGACGTCGATTGCGATCATCTGCGCACTGATTGCCGATTTCTTCCTGCTCCCGGCCTTGTTGCTGCTCGTCGACCGGGATCGCGAAACCACTTCTGAAACCCCCATGGAGGATACCCATGCGTACTCACACTAAACCCGCTTGGCTCAGCACGATGGCGCTGGTGGCAGCGACCACGCTGCCTCTGAGCGCGCTGGCGCAAGACCCCGAAGCCCGCGGCCTAGAAATCGCCGAAGAGGCTGACGCCCGCAACACCGGATGGAACGATTCGGTGGTCGATCTGACGATGACGCTGCGTAACAAGAACGGCGACGAATCGGTGCGTGAGATGCGTTCCCGCGCGCTGGAGGTCGAAGACGACGGCGACAAGTCGATGATCATCTTCGATCAGCCGCGCGATGTGCGTGGCACGGCGTTGCTGACCTATTCGCACAAGGCCGGCGATGACGACCAGTGGCTTTATCTACCGGCGCTCAAGCGCGTGAAGCGTATTGCCTCCAGCAACAAATCCGGTCCGTTCATGGGCAGTGAATTTGCTTATGAGGATTTGTCGTCGCAGGAGGTCGAGAAGTACACCTACAAGTTCCTGCGCGAAGAGGAACTCGATGGCGAGAAGGTCTTCGTCATGGAGCGCTTCCCCACGGACGAAAGCTCGGGCTACACCAAGCAGACAGTCTGGCTGGACCAAGCCGAATATCGCGTCCGCAAGATCGAATTCTACGACCGCAAGAACTCGCACCTGAAGACGCTGACCATGCACGACTACGGCGAGTACCTGGACCAGTACTGGCGCCCCGCTCGCATGGAAATGGTGAACCATCAAACGGGCAAGTCCACCACCTTGGGCTTCGAGAACTACGCGTTCCAGGAAGGTCTGGATGACCGTGATTTCGATCAGTCCGCGCTGAAACGCGCACGGTAGACCCAGGGCCATGAGCAATACGAGTTTCGCCGCGCTGTTGCGCGGCACGGATTCGGCTGGGCAGAGGACCTTCCATTTCACCTCTGACTGGGGCCAGGGCCGCGCGATTTACGGCGGCCTGATCGGTGCGGCGCTTTACTAGACCATGCGCGGCCAAGTGCCGACCGATCGCCAACTGCGAGCCATGACCGTGGCGTTCATCGGCCCGGTCGCGCCCGAGCCGGCAACCGTCACGGCAACCGTGCTCCGGCAGGGAAAATCCGTCACCCAGGTCGAAGCCCGGCTGATGCAGCACGACCAGATTCTGGCAACGGCCAATGCCAGCTTCGGCGCGTCGCGCCAGTCCAGCATCGTCGTGCCCGGCGCGCCGCGACCCGACGCGCCAGCACCCGATACAGTCCGAGCACTGCCCAACGTGCCCGGTGTGACGCCGGCGTTTCTGGAACACTTCGACCTGCGCTGGACGCACGGCCTACCGCCGTTTTCCGGCGCCGACAAACCGGATTTCAGCGGCTGGTGCCGCCACAAGGAGCCTGCGGGCGACGACGAAAGCACCTTGATCGGCCTGCTCGATGTATGGCCTCCCAGCGTCCTGCCCTTGCTGAAGCGGCCAGCGCCAGGTAGTTCGCTGACCTGGTCCTTCGATCTCATTGACCCTGGCGTTCCCGCCGATGGCCATGACTGGTGGTTCTACGAGGTGAACACGCAAGGCGCCGCCAATGGCTTCGTGCAGGCCGACGCAAAACTATGGCGACCTGACGGTCAGCTCGCCGTAGTCAGCCGTCAAACGGCTGTCGTGTTCGACAAGGCCTGAAATCCCGGAACTGGTTCCCACGCGGCGGGAATGTCGCTGCCATGCGACACTCCCGCCCCATAAATATCAATCACTTACGGATATGACTGGCGGGAGCGTTGCCCGCGAGCAACACAAAACCCTGCCCGATCGCCGATTGTACGGCTCCCACCGGAAGCACGAACAAAATAATTCTTTCGTATCAACTGCTTAAGTCATCTGGCATCGGCATTGCGCTATGAGCCACTGCCGGGACGAGCTCCCGGTTTCTCATCCACCATCTAAGGACGATGCAGATGACACAGCAGAATCAGATTCAACAGCCGAACACGACTCGCCGAATTCGCCGCGGCCTCGCCGTCGCTGGCTTGAGCTTGGCCCCGTTTGCGCTGCTAGCCGCCCCCGGCGTGGCCGACCAACACAACCCGATGATCAAGACGGCAGCCGCCGAAACGGCGGGTGGAAGCAGCGATGAAGACCGCAGCTTCTCCGGCGCCGCCTACGACGCCTTTCTCGAAGGCCGTCTGGTCACTGCTTACACGGTGAACCGCAATCTCAACCCGTTTGATCTGAGTGTGGACGTCAAGAACCAGAAGGCGACCATCGGCGGCGCGGTCGAGACCGAAGCCCAGCGGGCGTTGGCGGTGGAAATCGCCTCCGGCATCGACGCGATCACCGATGTGGATAGCGAGATCAAGATCCAGGCCGATGTTGTCGACGAGAGCGAACGCGGCCTGGGTGACCGGGTCGACGACGCCAGCACGACTGCGGCCGTGAAAACCCGTCTGCTTGCCAATGACGCAACCAGCGGTCTGTCCATTGATGTGGATACCCACTCGGCCGTCGTGACACTGAGCGGTCAGGTCGATACCGCGACCGAGTCTGACCTCGCCACCCAAATCGCGATGAACACCGACGGCGTGATCGACGTGGTCAACAAACTCACGGTCGAAACGTCCTAAGCGCGACGACCTGAGCACGGCAGGCTGTTTCGCCCCCCGCTTCCCCGCAGCCTGCTGTCAGCCCGGCTCCCTGCCCCGAAAGCCGGGCATTTTTGGGCGGCTCGACGCGCAATACACGTCGGGTCGCCCACCCTACGAATTCCCCCCTGAAGGAGTGATCCATGAACATGATGTTCAAGACCGCCTGTGCCACTGGACTGGCCGCCACACTCTGTGCGCCCGCCGCCTTGGCTCAAACCGACTTTGACCCTTACGGCTACGTGGGTGCCGACATTGGCTACTTCCGCGTTGAATCGGAAGATTTCCCCGAGGAAGAAGACAATGTGGAAGACAACCGCACCAGCTACCGCATCCGTGTCGGCGGTCGCTTCACCCCGGTTATCGGCGTTGAAGGTGGGTATGTGGACTTTGGCGACTACGAAGATGGCGCGCTGGACTACACCGCCGACGGCCTGACCCTGGCCGGTGTGCTGCACATCCCGTTGGGCGAGCGCGCTTCGGTCTACGGCAAGCTCGGTGAATTGTTCTGGGATGCCAAGGCAACAGCCGATGGCGGCGCGCTGGGTAGCGCGACCCGCGAAACCGACGGCGAAGACGTGTTCTACGGCCTGGGCCTGAACCTGCCCCTGGGTTCGGTTGTGGCGTTGAACCTCGGTTACGAACGCTACGCTCTGGACGACACCGACGTTGATCTGGCCGCCATCGGTCTGGATCTGCAGTTTGGTGGCAGCACCTACTAGATTGCGCTGCGATCGTCATGGCGCGCCCGGGCTATCTGCCCCGGCGCGCTTTTTATTTGGGCTGCGCTGGCGAGTTAACGGAACGAGCCGCCGCGGCCCCCGGTGGGGTCGATGAGCCCGCCTGACGGCGCTTGCTGGCCTGGCACGACGATGGAGGATTGCTGCTCGCGGCGCATCTGATTGATCTCTTCGATGGTCTGCTCCAGCGCCGCGCGCGCAGCGTCAGGGAACTGCTTGAGCGCATCTTCAAAACCGGGGCCGGGCAGCTCGAAGTTCAGTGGCAGCGCTCCGCCCGGTGTCAGGAGACTGGCCTGGCCCTCGAACAGAACCGGCCGTGTCGGATCGTCTTCACCGCTGGCCGTCACCGGAGTCATGCGCCGAATGCCGCCGGTCTTGCGATCAGTGACGACATCTTCGCGATAAAGGTCGGATTCATCTAGCTTGAATTCTGGCAGTTCGGGTTCCTGAGCCATATCGAAGTCCTGCGCCTGGGTCGATGGAAATGGGCGCTTACCCTAGTCGATTCCGGTTGAATTCGTCAGCTATCGCCATGCATTTCGCAAAGACCGGATACGTTCATCGGCCCATTCGCGCCGTTGGAGCGCCGTTTGCAATTTGCTAACCGTCATTTGACGCGGCGTTGACATGCCGCTGTGCACAGTGGTCGCCATCCAGACGGCTGGGGAGCCGAAGGGGTGGTACCAACCGCTAATTGGCGGACTGCAGCAGTGCTCAGTCCGCTATTTTTTTGCCCGCGATTCGCCACGTCGGCCGACCTGCTGCCTCGACATGGAGTTGATCGAGTACGATAGCCGCGACGGTTCATTCAGAGCCGATTAAAACAATAGATCGTGCGGCGGCTCACCGCCTCGGGCAGGAGGAGACACATGCGGTATTTCCCACTCGCAGCCGGCTTGGCTGTTTGCAGCGTATTGCTCGTGGCCGGCTGTGGCGACGGCCAACGCTTCGGCGCCGATGCCGGCAATACGCCACCGACCGGCACCACCCCAACCTACGATGCAACCATACGCCGTGACTCCGTGGGCGTGCCCCATATCCGCGGCGAGGACTATGGTGATATCGGCTACGGCTATGGCTATGCGCATGCCGAGGACAATGTCTGCGTTCTCGCGGAAGACCTGATCACGACCCTGGGTCAGCGCGCACGGTACTTTGGCCGCAGCGGCACCTACAGCATTCCATCAAACGGCAACACGTCGAACAACGTCGATTCCGACTTCTTCTGGCGTCATGTAACCACCTCCGACCGGATCGCCGCGCTGCGTGCTGACGCCTCACCGGAGGCAGCAGCCGCCACGGCAGGTTTTGCCGCCGGTTACTCGCGCTACGTCCGCGAGTTGAAGAATGGTGATCATCCGGGCCGGCATCTGGCCTGTCGTGATACCGACTGGTTAACCGAAATCAATGCCGATGATGTCTACCGCCGCTATTTTCGGCTGGCTGTCATTGCCAGCAGCTCCGCATTGGTGACCGAGATCGGCGCCGCCCAACCGCCGCTACCCGGTGCGACCGGTCCCGCCGTGGCCGTGGACCGTGACCAGTTTCCGCTGTCCGACGGACTGCCGATCGGCAGCAACATGTATGCGCTGTCCGGCGAGGCCACGCAGTCCGGTCAGTCCATGCTGTTCGGCAATCCGCATTTTCCCTGGGAGGGCACGGAGCGGCTTTATCAGGCCCACATGACCATTCCGGGCGAGCTGGACATCATGGGTGCGTCGCTCTATGGCGTGCCCGCCGCGTTGATCGGCTTCAACCGCAATGTGGCGTGGAGCCACACGGTCTCCACCGCCTACCGCTTTGGCCTGTACGAGCTGACGCTGGTGCCGGGCAACCCGACCAGCTACCTGTTCGATGGCGAGGTCCGCGAAATGGAGGCCGAGACCTACAGCATCAACGTGCTGGAAGACGACGGCAGCATCACCGAGGAATCGCGCACCCTTTACCGCAGCCATTACGGGCCGATGATGAGCCTCAGCGTCTCGGGCATTCCCGTGCTCGGCTGGGATGTGGTTCGGGCCTACACGCTGCGCGACGCCAACGCCGAGAACACGCGGTTGATCAACCAGTTCTTCGCCTGGAACCGCGCCGAGTCGCTGGACGACTTCATGGCGAAGCAGCGCGAGATACTGGGCGTGCCCTGGGTCAACACCGCGGCAACAGGACCGAACGAGCCGGCGTATTACGCCGACATCACCGTCGTGCCCAATGTGCCGGACAGCCTGGTGACGACCTGTCAGAGCATCCTCGGGCCGGTGGTTGGCGCGCTCATGCCCGGCCTGCCGGTGCTCCGTGGCTCCAGCTCCGATTGCGACTGGGGGACGGACGCAGACGCCCCCGCGCCCGGGATTTTCGGCGCCGGCAACCTGCCGTTTCTGATTCGGGATGACTGGGTGCACAACTGCAACGACAGCTACTGGCTCACCCACCCGGACGAACCGATCACCGGCTTTGCCGCCATCATTGGCGACGAGGAGACCGAACGCAGCCTACGAACCCGGCTTTGTATAGCGCAGATCCAGGACCGGCTCGACGGCAGCGACGGCCTCCCAGGCACCGGCTTCGCCGACCTGCAGCAGCTACAGGACGTGGTGCTGTCCAGCGCGGTACTGACCGAACGTCTGGCCCGCGAAACGGTGCTGAGCAGCCTCTGTCCGCTCGGCACGCTACTGTCCTCGTCGCTCGCGACCGTGGACGTGTCGGAGGCCTGCAGCATTCTGGAAGCCTGGGACGGATCACTGAATCTGGACTCCGTCGGCGGGCACATCTGGCGCGAGTTCTGGAAGCGGGCGGATGACGCGACGCTGCCACTGTGGCTCAGCCCCTTCGATACGGCCGATCCGGTGAATACGCCGAACTCGCTGAATCCGCTGAATCCGCAAGTCTTACTGGCGTTTGCCGACGCAGTCGAAGCCCTGAACGAGGCCGGAGTGGCGCTGGATGCCACGCTGGGATCACTGCAGACCTCGGGCGTGCACGATCCGGACAACCCGATCCCGATATTCGGCGGCAATGGCTTCGAGGGCGCCTTCACCATCGCCGCGCGCGGCAACCTCGTCGATGGCGGCTACCCGGTCACCTACGGCAACAGCTACATCCAGGCCGTGACCTGGGACGACAACGGCGATCCCATAGCCGAAGGCTTCGTGACCTACTCGCAGTCCACCGATCCGGCGTCCCCATACTTTCAGAACATGACCGAGGCTTACTCCCGCAAGGAGTGGATTGCCTGGCGGTTCACCGAGGCGCAGATCACGGCCGACCCGAACCTGACGTCGCTGCGCGTGTTCGAGTAACGCGGCCGCCCGTGACCGGATGGTGCCCGTGCCATCCGGTCTTCTTAACTTATTCCAATCGATGCGTTGTGCTGGTGACGGTTGCGGGCCGCCCCTACACTCCGTGGCCTGTTGGAATGGGATTGCATCATGCAAACGGCGTTTGCAAGTCAGTACACCGATACCGCGGAGGCGGACGACACCGGCAACTCGGCCGGTCTGAGCCCTGGCGACATCGCAGCGCTCAATGCCGCCTACGAGCCACTGGAATTCGGTGACCGGATTCGCAAGGTCTATGAGGATTTTGCCCCGGACAAGGTGCTGGTGACATCATCGTTTGCGGCGACCTCGGCCTACTTCCTGCACATTATTTCCAGCATCCGCCCGGAGCAGGAGATCGCCTTCATCGACACCGGGTATCACTTCCAGGAAACGATTTCGTATCGCGACTTTCTCAGCGGCGAATACGGCCTGAAAGTGCGGGCGTTGCGGGCCGAAGACTGGAAGCACGACTTCACCCGCAAGGACAAGACCTGGAGCCATGATCCCGATTTCTGCTGCTCCATCAACAAGGTCGAGCCGCTGGAGAACGTGAAGCCGAATTACCACCTGTGGATTTCCAGCCTGATGCGCTGGCAGACCGATCACCGCTCCGATATGCAGATCTTTGAAGAGCGTCGCGGCATCATCAAGTTCAATCCGATGATCGATGTCACCAAGGAACAGCGTGAAGCGTATATTCGCGACCATGGTCTGCCGTTCCATCCGCTGGTCGCCGAAGGCTACCAATCGATCGGCTGCACTCACTGCACGGTCAAGGGCGACGGCCGCGCGGGACGCTGGATCGGCAAGCCGAAAACCGAATGCGGGCTGCATTTGTAGGCAACATGTCGCGGCTGCCGCGTTAGCACTTGCCGCAGCAGTCTTGAGTCCACCTCAAGCCGACGCGGCAGAGGCCGCGAACGCCGAGGTCAATCGCCCCGTTATCTTGCTCCATGGGCTCGCCCGCACGGCGCGCTCCATGAACCCCTTGGCCGAGGCATTGCAGACCAAGGGGCGGCGCGTCTGCAACCTCGACTACCCATCCACCGAGGCCCCGGTCGCGGTGCTGGTGGACCAATACCTGTTGCCCGCCATCGCCGATTGCCTGCAGGGCGAGGACAGCGTCGCGGACTTCGTCACGCATTCCCTGGGCGGCATCCTGGTCCGTGTGTTGGCCGAGCATGACGACGCCCCCGCCATCGGCCGCGTGGTGATGCTCAGTCCGCCCAACCACGGTAGCGAGCTGGTGGACCACATGGGCGGGTGGTCACTGTTTCGCTGGTGGAACGGGCCGGCCGGTCTGACCCTGGGCACAGACGACAGCAGCCTGCTGGCCCGACTGGAGGCTCCTGGCTTCGAGGCTGGCGTCATCACCGGAAATCGCAGCCTCAATCCGCTGTTCTCGAGCTGGATTCCTGGTCCCGACGACGGCAAGGTGTCGGTGCAAAGCGCACGCTTGGACGGCATGACGGACTTTCTCGTCGTGCCCACCACCCACACCTTCATCATGCGCAGCGATGTCGTGATCCGGCAGGTCAATCACTTTCTGGAGACCGGAGGTTTCGACCACCTGACATCGGGCGAGTAGAGGAGCGATACATGAACCTGAGCCCCCGATCAGTCGAGACGCCCCTTGGCCGGCTACACATCCAGGTCGGCGACACCGACGGTCCGGTCATGCTGTTCTGGCCGAGCCTGCTGATGACCGGCGATATGTGGCTAGATCAAGCCGCCATCCACGCCGAGCACTACCGGGTCGTGCTGATCGACCCACCCGGCGCTGGTCGCAGCACCGCACTCACCCGAGGGTTCAGCTTCGATGAATGCGCGCAATGCGTGGTCGCGATCCTGGATCATCTGGACGTGTCATCAGCGGTTTTCGTCGGCAACTCCTGGGGCGGCATGATCGGCGGCACCTTGGCCGCGCGGCATCCGAAGCGGATTGACGCCGCGGTGCTCATGAACTGCACGGGGTCCGCCGTCGCTCTCAAGCAAAAACTGGAATATCGCCTGCTTTCGACAGTGGTACGACTCGCCGGAGGCATCCCGCGGCAGATGGAACCCATCGCGATCGCAGCGTTCACCGGCCCGACCAGCCGCCAGCAACGACCCGCGGTGATCGCGCGGATTCGAGACACGCTGCGCAAGACCAACGGCCGTTCGGCGCACTGGGCGATTCGCAGTGTGGTGCCGGACCGGCCTGATCAACTGGAGCTGCTATCGACCATTCCGATTCCGGTATTGGTGATCGCGGGCGCTGAAGACGCGACCTTCCCGGTCGCGGAAACCCGGCAGATGGCGCAGGCGATTCCCGGCGCCCGCTTCGAAGTGCTCGACGGCATCGCCCATCTCGCCGGCCTGGAAGATCCGACACGCATCGCGGCGCTGGTCACCGACTTCCTGGAGCAGCACTGACAGGAGTCAGTACTCGCCGACCGTCACGATCTTGAGTGCATTGGTCCCGCCTGGCCCGGTGAAATCACCCTTGGTAATCAGCACGCGGTCGCCTTTGGCAATCAGCTCGCGCTCCACCAGACAGTTGATCGCCTCGCGGATCGGCTTGAGCGAGG
>JAGLCS010000079.1 GCA_023146115.1 Abyssibacter sp.
TGCTTGGTCGCGCAACGCCTGGATGCGCAGCTGGCCAATCTTGTAGGCCAGAGCCTGGCCGGGCCAGACGATGTAGCGGTCGATCTCGACCACGATGTCGTGCTCGGTCTTGCCGGCGTTGTCCTTGAAGAACTGGATTGCCTGTTCGCGTGACCAGCCCAGAGCATGCATGCCGGTGTCGACCACGAGACGCACCGCTCGCCACATTTCGTAGGTCAACGCGCCGAACTTGGAATAGGGGTCGGCGTAGAAGCCCATGTCTTCGCCCAGGCTCTCGGCATAAAGCCCCCAGCCTTCGACGAAGGCCGTGTAGCCCCAGCCATAGCGGCGGTACCAGGGCAGCTCACCGAGCTCCTGCTGGATCGCGATCTGCAGGTGATGACCGGGTACGGCCTCGTGCAGTGTCAGCGCTTCCATTTCCCAGCTTGGCCGAGTGTCCAGTGCGTAGGTGTTGGCGAAATAGTTGCCCGGCCGGCCGGCGGCCAGCGAGCCCGGCTGGTAATAGGCCGTCGTCTGCGACTTCTCCGCGTAGGCAGGCACGGCGACCACGCCATAGGGTGTGCGCGGCAGGTGGCCGAACAGCTTTACCAGCTCCGGATCGGCGCGCTTGGCGATGTCACGGTAGGCGCGTAGCAACGCCTCCGGCGTGTCGAAATAGAACTGCGGGTCGCTGCGCAGGAACTCGAAGAATGAGGCGAAATCACCGTCGTGCCCGGCCTCGCGCATCACCGCGGTCATTTCTCCACGGATACGGCGGACTTCGGCCAGGCCGATGTCGTGAATCTGCTGTGGCGTCAGGTCGGTCGTGGTTCGCGCCTTGACGTTGTACGCGTACCAGGCTTCGCCGTCCGGCAGCGCGGACATTGCGATGCTTTCGCGCGCGCGGGGCAGGTAGAGCTCGGCAAAGAACTCGTGCAGTCGCTGAAAGGCCGGCCGGATCTCGCCGGAATAGATGGCCTCGGCCCGCTGCTTCAGCAGCGCCTGCTGGTCCGCGGGCACGCTACCCGGCATCTGCTGGAACGGCGCCAGCATCGGGCTGTCCGCCGCTGTTTCCGGGATCTGGTTGAGGATTTGCTGTGGCACCTCGCGCAATGTGACTTTCGGCGGCGTCGCACCGACTTCGAGCCCCCGCTGCAGCCAGACCAGCGTGTCGTCGATCAGTGGTTCCACGCCGTCGAGGCGCGCGAGTATGTTCCGGTAGTCAGCCACGGAACGCGCCGGCATGAGGGAGAGGATCTGCGCGACATCCTGATGCACGCCGGATAGCTGCGTGATCGGCATCTCGTCGTTGAAGAATCGTTGGCCGTCCACGTCCTGCCGGATCGAGGCGAGGAAAAGGTCGTAGTTGAAGCGGTCGTCCTCGCTCAGCGCGGCGCGGTCGATACCCTCCAGGATGGCCAGCGCCCGGCGCGTATCCGCTTCGCGCCGGCGCTGGGCCAGGCGGGATATATCAGTCCAGCGATCCTGGTGTTTGGGGCTGCCGATGTAGGTGCCGAACTCCGGTGCTTCCAGCAGGGTCCAGTCGAAGTACAGCGCGGTCAGAGCCTCGAATCGCTCGGTTTCGCTCAGCGCGGAGCCGGGCTCGGCCAACTCGGTCTCGCGGTCCAGCAGTGCCTGTCGCTCGTCGGCGTAGTCGGCCCAGGCTGGCGCAAGCGCCAGTACCAGCATCCATCCGATCCATGTCTGGCGTCGCATCATGTCCCCACTTCCCCGTCAGTGTTGTGGCCGCGTCAGGCCGTGGCGCGCTGTCCGCGTGACCGGCGCGCATGCACGGCCCCCGCCAGTTCACGCAGCAGGCCGTCGCTATCGTCCCAGCCCAGGCAGGCATCGGTGATGCTCTGGCCGTAGGTCAGGGATTCGCGCGGGCCGATTTTCTGATTGCCCTCAACCAGATGGCTTTCGATCATCACCCCCATGATGCGGGCATCGCCGCCGGATAGCTGGCGGCCAACGTCGCGGCCGACCTCCATCTGGAGTCGATGCTGCTTACGGCTGTTGGCGTGGCTGAAATCGATCATCAGCCGCGGCTCCAGACCGGCCTCGGTGATGAGTTTGGCTGCCGCCTCGACACTGTCCGCGTCGTAGTTGGTACCGGAGGCGCCGCCACGCAGGATCACATGCGTATGCGGATTTCCCTTGGTGTTGAAGATGCCCATCATTCCTTCCTTGGTCATGGACAGGAAATGATGAGGGTGCTGGGCCGACATGACGGCGTCGGCCGCGATCTTGACGCTGCCGTCGGTGCCGTTCTTGAAACCGACCGGGCAGGACAGGCCGGAGACCATTTCGCGATGCACCTGGGATTCGGTGGTGCGTGCGCCGATGGCGCCCCAGCTGACCAGGTCAGCCACGTACTGCGGGGTCAGGATGTCCAGAAACTCCACGCCGGCCGGCACGCCCATGTCGTTGAGTTCTATCAGCAACTGCCGGGCTGTGCGCAGGCCGTGGTTGATGCGGTAGCTCTCATCCAGGTCGGGGTCGTTGATCAAACCTTTCCAGCCGACGGTCGTGCGCGGCTTTTCGAAGTACACCCGCATCAGGATCAGCAGATCGTCCGCCAGCGCTTCGCGCAGCGGCTTCAGGCGCTGCGCATATTCCAGCGCGGCCTTGGGATCATGGATGGAGCAGGGGCCGACGACGACCAGCAGGCGATCATCCTCGCCGGACAGCACGCGCTGGACCTCGCCGCGGGTCCGCGAGACCAATTGGCTGGCGGCCTCGGTTAACGGCAGTTCGGCCTGGATCAGGGCCGGCGTGGCGACCGGGCGTATGGAATCGATGCGGAGATTTTCGGTGGGTTGCATGGCGCCGCCGCTGGGTGGGTTGTCGAATCGCAAAGGGCGGCCATGCTAGCAAAGTGGACCGGTATACTTCAGCCTGATCCGACAAGCTGCAGTGGCTTTGCACCGCTGCCGCACATCGCCTGACAAGAGGTTGCGAAGGAATGCGACAACTGCTGCTGCCGACCCTGGTGTCGGCGTCTGTGTTTTTGGGCGTCGCCCATGGGTATGAGCCGGTCGGGTTCGCACACAGCAATCAACATCTATTGATGCAGGTCCATGGCCTGCCGGAACTCGGGCGCGCCGTCGCGCCCGATGCCGGCGCGGTCGGCTGGGGCCTGGATGTCGACTGGACTAGCGAGTACACGACCGATACCAGCGGCAGCCCCGGTGCGGCTGGTAGCGAATCGATCCTGCTGGACGCTGAGTCGGTGCGCGTGGCTTTGCGCGGCGTTGTCAATCTGGGCGGCTGGCTGCTGGAGGCCGATGTCCCCTACGTGACACACACCGGCGGTGGCCTGGATGGATTCATCGACGACTGGCATGACTTCACCGGGCTGCCCGGCGGCGGTCGAGATCAGGCGCCCCGCGATCGCCTGCTGGTGCGCTACGAGCGCGACGGTCAGGCCGTGATCGACCTGCAGCAGGCGACCGGCGGCATGGGTGATGTGCAGCTCGGCGTGGCCCGTCCGGTTGGTAAGACCGTTGTGCGTGTCGCGGTCAAGCTGCCAACGGGGGAGGCCGATAAACTCACGGGCAGCGGGGGCATGGGCGGTAGCATGACCGTTGATTTCCGCGGTCCGTCCGGCACCTGGTGGGGCACTTTCGGTGGGGTGGGCGCGCTGGTGATGGCCGATGGCGACCTCCTGCCATCACAGCAACGGCGCTGGGCCGGCCTGGGGTCGCTGGGGCTGGCGCTGAGGCTGCATGAGCGGCTGGAAGCGAAGGTGGAGGTTTACGGGCATACGCCGTTGTATCAAGATTCCGCGCTCGGCCAGATCGCCCGCGGTGCTTTGGTCATTACAACCGGCGGCGTCCTGCGCCTGTCCGACACCACAACGCTGGATTTCGCGGTGGCTGAAAACCCGGTCGCCAAGAGCTCGCCGGATGTCAGTTTTCACTTCGCGCTCCGGCATTCCATCTGATGCTCCCCTCCGCAGCTGAGTCGCCATGTCCCCAAGCAGCAAGCTGAAGCTCCACGGTTTCAACAACCTGACCAAGAGCCTGTCGTTCAATATCTACGACGTCAGCTACGCACGGACGGCGACGCAGCAGAAGGAGTACATCGAGTACATCGATGAGGCCTACAACGCCGAGCGGCTGACCGCGATTCTGACCGAGGTCGCGCACATCATCGGCGCGAACATCCTCAATGTGGCGCGGCAGGATTACGAACCGCAGGGTGCCAGCGTGACCATGCTGATCTCCGAGGAGCCCATCGGAGGGCCGGACAAGGAGTCGGTGGTCGCGCATCTCGACAAGAGCCACATCACGGTTCACACCTACCCGGAAACTCACCCGGACCACGGCATCTCGACGTTTCGGGCGGATATCGACGTATCCACCTGTGGCGTGATCTCGCCGCTCAAGGCCCTGAACTACCTGATTCACAGCTTCGAGTCGGACATCGTGATCATGGACTACCGGGTGCGCGGATTTACCCGCAACGTGCGTGGACGCAAGCACTTCATCGACCACAAGATCGATTCCATCCAGAATTTCCTGGACCGCGATATCAAGCAGCGCTACCAGATGGTCGACGTGAACGTGTACCAGGAGAACTTGTTCCACACCAAGATGCGGGTGAAGGAGTTCGAACTGGACGACTACCTGTTCGGCGAAGGCGTCAAAGACCTGGACGACAAGTCGCAGCGCCGCATCCGTTCCCAGGTGCATCACGAGTTTGAAGAGATCTTCTACGGCCGGAACATGCCGAAGTGATCCGGCCGCTGGAGCCGCGGTCGTCAATGGGCGCTGACGCTTGAGCACGACGCAGACCATCATGCTGGCGCGTCCGCACTGGACCACGGATGCGTGGTTGGCGGTGCTGACGCTGGTGTTGCCGCTGACGATTTACTGGCTGGCGGCCCGCGCCACCGGCTTGCCGCTGGCGGGGCTGATTCTGGTGGCCACGGCGGGCGGCAGCCTGTTCGCGTTGGGCCTATCAGCGACACGGACCTGCCGGGCGCAAATCGATGGCAGCACGCTGAGGCTGGTCGCCGGCGGACTGTTTCGTCACCACGTGCCGTTGTCAGCGCTGCAACTCGATGCCGTGCAGATTCACTATCCGCCGCGCAATCTCGGGCAGGTCGTTGGTCGTCGGCTCAAGGGGGTCTCGTTGCCGGGCGTGCACCTGGGCTGGTTCAGCATGGCCTATGGGCGTGCGTTCGTGGTGGGTCCGGCGAACACGCCGGTGCTGGAAATTCGCACGGGTGACGGCGGAATTCTGCTGGCTGTCGCCAATCCGCAGGATGCATTGACGCGGATCAGGTCCGCACTTGCCGGCCGCTGACGGCGATCAGATCCAGTACGCCAGCGTGGTCATGAGCTTGGCGACACCGCGCATGGCCCAGCGAACAGGCGGCGGCAACGTTGCGCCACCGGCGTCTCGCGCGGCCTGACCATGGCTCGCCTCATCCTGTTTCATCTGCTCGACGATCGCGCGGCTGCGCTCATCGCCTTCCGGCAGCTGGCTAAGATGGCTGTGCAGGTGTTCCTCGACCTGACGTTCCGTTTCCGCGACGAAGCCCAGACTGATGCGGTCGCCGATCGCGCCGGCTGCGACACCGATCGCATAGGAGCCGGCATACCAGAGTGGACCGAGCCGGCTCGGTCGGCTGTCCAGTTCACCCAATCGCTGCGCGCACCACGCCAGGTGGTCTTGCTCCTCGTCGGCGGCCTCCAGCAACTGGGCGCGCAAGGCGGGATTCGTCGCCACCGAAGCCTGCCCATGGTAGAGCGCCTGGGCCGCGACCTCGCCGGCATGATTGACGCGCATCAGGCCGGCGGCGTGTGCGCGGTCCAGGTCCGTCAGCTGCGTTGGCTGGGCGGCGGTGGGTGAGGGGCGCTGCGATGGTGGCGCGGAATCCAGCGCGACCTCCAGTCCGCGCTGTGCGGCAGCCAGCCATCGATCGGTGATCGTCATTCTTCGGGCGGTCATAGGTATTATTTAAGCATGAACTTGACTCCAGATCGGCTTGAGCAAGCCCTGTCGCAGGGGCTGGCTCCGATGTATGTCATCGCGGGCGAAGAGCCGCTGCTGGTCACTGAATCGGCCGATGCGGTGCGCGCGGCTGCCAAGGCGCAGGGCTATACCGATCGGCGCGTGCTGCATGCCGAAGGCGGCTTCGACTGGTCGGAGCTGCGTGCGGCCGGGCGGGCGATGTCACTGTTCGCGGAAAAGACGCTGATCGAACTGCACTTACCGACCGGGTCGCCGGGGCGCGATGGCGGCGCGGCGATCAAGGATGCCGCGCAGGCGCTGCCACCGGACACGTTGATTCTGATCATCTGCGCGGAGCTGGACAGTCGCAGCCGCAACAGCGCCTGGTTCAAGGCGGTCGACAAGGTCGGCGTGACGGTTTTCGGCTGGACGCCCAAGGGTCGCGACCTGCATCGCTGGCTCGGTGCGCGGCTTCGCCAGGAAGGCATCGAGGCGGAGCCGGATGCCGTCGCATTGCTGGCCGAGCGCGTCGAAGGCAACTTGCTGGCCGGCGCCCAGGACATCGCCAAGCTGGCGTTGCTGCACCCGGGGCGGCGCATTGATGTCGAGCTAATGGCCGACGCCGTGGCCGACCATGCGCGTTTTGCCGTATTCGATCTGATCGACAAGGCCCTGGCCGGCCCGCCGGAAGCGGCGCTGCGCACGCTGGATCGGCTGCGCGAAGAAGGGCTGGAGCCATTTCCGATCGTCGCGATTCTGGCGGCCGAATTGCGCAAGCTGGCGCGGGTGGTCAATGCCCATGATGCCGAAGCGGTCTGCGCGCAAATCGGCGTGTTCCGGCGGCGGATTCCGCTGATGGTGCAGGCCGCGCGACGGCATTCCCCGGCTTCCGTGCGCTGGATGCTGTCGCTGGCGGGCCGCGCCGATCGCGGCGCCAAGGGCGTCGATAAACATGATCCCTGGGGCGACTTGCTAACATTGGTCTGGGTACTGGCCGCCGGCCGCGACGCCCGCGGCTGGATGGCCGCTGCGGCGGCCAGGCTGGAACCCCTGAATGCATGAGCGCCATGACGTGCAGGACGCCATGGCCGGACAGAACCCGAGCGAACAATGACGGCAACCATTAGCGACACGCAGACCCAGGACATCGCCGCCTACATGCGCGGTGTGGGCGAGCGTGCGCGTGCGGCAGCGCGCAAGGTCGCGGTGGCCGAGCCCGGTGCGAAGAATGCCGCCTTGCTCGAACTGGCCGAACGCCTGCTGGATGGCCGTGCACGCATCAAGTCGGCGAATGCCGAGGACATGACCGCAGGGCGCGAGGCCGGTCTGGACGCCGCGCTGCTGGACCGGCTGGAACTGACCGACGCACGCATCGAGGCCATGGCCGATGGCGTGCGCCAGATCGCCGGCCTGTCCGATCCCATCGGTGCCATCACCGACCTCAAGGCCCGTCCCTCGGGCATTCAGGTCGGCAAGATGCGCGTACCGCTGGGCGTGATCGGCATCATCTACGAATCCCGCCCCAATGTGACGGCGGATGCTGCCGCGCTTTGTCTCAAGTCCGGCAATGCGGTGATCCTGCGTGGCGGCTCCGAAGCCATTCATTCCAACCGCGCCATCGCCACGGTGATCGCCGAAGCGCTGGAAGCGGCAGGCCTGCCCAGCGATGCGGTTCAGGTTGTGCAGACCACCGACCGTGCGGCGGTACGCGAGCTGCTGACCATGCCGGCCTATGTGGACGTGATCGTGCCCCGTGGTGGCAAGGGCCTGGTCGCCTTTGTTGCCGAACATGCGCGGGTGCCGGTGATCAAGCATCTGGATGGCATCTGTCATGTGTACATCGACGACGCGGCCGATGCGGCCAAGGCGGTGGCTATCGCTGTCAACGCCAAGACACAGCGGCTGGGCACCTGCAACACCATGGAGACCTTGCTGATCGCCGAGTCTCGCGCGGCCGAATTGCTGCCGCCGCTGGTGGCAGCCTACCGCGATGCCGGCATTGAGCTGCGTGGCTGCGAGCAGACGCAGGCACTCGTGCAGGACATGTTGCCGGCGACCGACGACGACTGGGCAACCGAATATCTCGACGCGATCCTGTCGATTCGTGTGGTCGCAGATGTGGACGCGGCGATGGATCACATCGCCCGGTACAGCTCCGGTCACACCGAAAGCATCATCACCGAGAACCTGACCACGGCGCGGCGTTTCCTGCGCGAGGTGGATTCGAGTTCGGTCATGGTCAACGCCTCGACCCGCTTCGCCGATGGTTTCGAGTACGGGTTGGGCGCCGAGATCGGCATCTCCACCGACAAGATCCATGCGCGCGGCCCGGTCGGGTTGGAGGGGCTGACGTCCGAAAAATATGTGGTCTACGGCGATGGTCATTGCCGGCACTGATCTCGGCATGCTGACCCTGGGGCCTGCACACTGAGCGCCCCGATCGGCATGCTGGGTGGAACCTTCGATCCGGTTCACCTGGGACATTTGCGAATTTGTGTGGAATTGCGCGAACGGCTGGGTCTGGACCATGTCCGCCTGGTGCCGAATCGTGTGCCTCCGCATCGCGATGCGCCGCGCGCGAGCAATGCGGTGCGTGCGCAGTGGATCGCCGACGCGATCGCTGACGAACCCGGTCTGGTCCTCGACAGTATCGAACTGGACCGCGACGGCCCGTCATACACGGCCGATACGTTGGCGGTGCTGCGGGAACGGTTTCCTGACAGCCCGCTGGTCTGCATTCTCGGCCAGGACGCCTTTGACGGCCTGGTGACCTGGTTTCGCTGGGAGGATATCGGCGAGCTGGCGCATGTCGTTGTCGTGCCTCGGCCCGGCACCCCGTCGTCCCCGGTGGAATCATTGCCGGGATTGATGCGCACCGACCGCATCGAAGATTTGCAGCAATCGCTGCATGGTCGTCTGCTGGCTGCGAATGTGACGCCGCTGGCGGTGTCCTCCACCCAAGTTCGCCGCCTGCTGGTGCAGGGGCGCAGTGTTCGCTATCTCGTGCCTGACGCCGTCTGGCACGCTCTGGCCCAAACCTCGGAGCAGTCTCCGCCCGTCTATGACGCTTGATGAACTGACCAATCTGGCTACTGAAGCCATCGACGATCTCAAGGGGCGCGACATGCGTCAGCTTGAGGTGGCCGATCTTACCTCCGTGACCGACCGCATGGTTCTGGTCACCGGCACATCGAACCGGCACGTCAAGTCCATCGCCAACGCGGTGATCATGGCAGCCAAGCATGCGGGCCGAATGCCCTTGGGTATTGAAGGGATGGACCAGGCCGAATGGGTGCTGGTCGATCTGGGTGATGTCGTCGTCCACGTGATGACGGCGCAAAGCCGTGCGTTCTACCAGCTGGAAAAGCTCTGGAGCGCTCCGCCCGATGCGTCGTCGGCGTCGTCGGGCGAGGACGCCTCCGCCGCGCCCTGATCGCGGCCGGCGCCTGGCTACTGGATGCGCATCCGCCTGATCGCTGTGGGCAAGCGAATGCCCAAGTGGGTGAACGCGGGCTACGAGGAATTCGCCAAGCGCATGCCGCGTGAATGCCGGCTGGAGTTGCTGGAGATCAACCCCGGTGACCGCAGTGGCGGCGATGTCGAGCGGGCCCGGCTGGCCGAGGCCGAACGCATTCTCGCCAAGCTGTCTGAGCGTGATCAAGTCATCGCGCTGGACGAACTCGGGCGGCAGGCGACCAGCCAGGGCTGGGCCGAATCCTTCGAGAGCTGGTTGCACAGCGGGCGGGATGTGGCCTTCATCATCGGCGGCCCGGACGGCCTGGACCCTCGCGTGCTATCGCGCGCCGATGCCACCTGGGCACTGGGCGCAATGACGTTGCCGCATGCTCTGGTCCGGGTGGTGCTCGCCGAACAGATTTATCGTGCCTGGACGATTGTCAGTGGCCATCCGTATCACCGCTAGCCCGTCAGGCTTGGGCCCGCTGCGTCCAGCCGTCGCGTCATGAACTGGCTGTGCGGGTCGGCAACGTAGTCGGCAAACGGGCCGCAAGCTACAAAACCATGCCGGGCATAAAGCCTGCGAGCCGGCGCGTAGGCCGGCGCTGACCCGGTCTCCAGACTGAGCCGGGAAAACGCCAGCACCTCGGCCTGGCCGAGCAGATGCCGCATCATCGCGTCGCCCACCCCACGCCTGAGCCAGTCGCTGGCGGTGCGCATCGACTTGATCTCCGCATGCGCGGTGTTCAGCGTCTTGAGCGCGCACATGCCAACCAGCGTTGCGTCATCGGCCCACAGGCTCCAGAACCAGGTGCCGGGGGCCGACAGGCCACTGGTATCCAGAGCATGCACGCTCTCTGGTGGTGACAGGCTAGCCGCGGATTGCAGGTGCTCGCGGAGCAGCGCCTGCACCCGCGGGTCATCCAGGCGGCCGGGGTGGAACTGTAGCTCGGGCACGGCAGCGGCCATGGCGGATCAGGTCGGGTTGTTGCTGGGTGGCAGCGGTGTCGCAGCTTCGATGGGCAGTTCGATGTCGCCGCTAATGCTCATCGTCCCCGGCACATTGATCACCCGCGGATACTGGATATCGGCCGACGAAAAGATCGGCCCCACCCGATCGCCGGGCAGCAGGCGGATCGAGATGCCACTGAGTCGGCCGCGCTCGCACAGCAGCTCGGCATCCGGTGAACAGCCGTAGAAATAGGGCGTGGTGCCGCTGTCATGCGTGTTGACCACGCCAGCGGTGTCGGCCCATGGAAAGGTCGTTGTATTGCGAATCGCGGTGATCTGGTCGTGGAGGGTGACCACTTCGCCGTCGCGCTCCACGCCCATGCCGATAAAGATGATCGGATCGACCGCCAGTGAATCGAGCTGCAAGCGCGCGGTCGGTATGCCGGCCATGACACGTGCTTCGCCCTCCGGCACCGTGTAGACCGGCACGAATACTTCGGCGTTTGCGTCGGCCGCGCCGCCCAGAAGCAGGTTCACCGTGCCCAGGTCGCAGCGTGCCGACTCGCCGCCATCACATTGATAGGCGGCCGGACGGCCCGATGGCGAGGTCGCGCCAATTCGGATGTCGTCCATGCTCGGCAGGCTCACGCCTTCCTTGAGGTAGCGGAAGGAGGCTGCATTCTCGCTCGCCGGGTGGAAACGCGGGTCGGTGAGGGTGTCGGCCGAATCGGTGTTCGGCTGGGTCAGACACACGGCCGGAATGTGGTCGGCTGCGCCCGTGTCGCCACGCAGTTTGTCCTCGAACCAGGCAAACATCAGTTCGGCGACCGCCAGACGCTCCTGGCCGATGTCGCCATCGCCGTCGGCGTCCACGGGGAGATCGCAATGCACGATTTCGTCGATGTCCATGGCCGTGCGCTGACCGGTATAGGGCGGCTGCTGCGTGACGGTGAGCGGATGCCCGCCCGACACCAGCAGGAACCGGACATCGCGGCCGCTGCGGGCGAAGCAGCTCGCATCGTCATAGGCTTCATTGAAGTCGAACAGGGTGTCACGCACGCCCTGGATGTGGAATACATCGGCCGTGGTGGGCACGCCCGTGGTCTCGTCGCAGTAGTCCGAGACCCCGTTGCGGCCCAGCGTGTTCTGCAGGTCGGCACTGGCGCGGTTGAGCACCATGGCCTCGACAAAGGCCTGATTGATCAGCGGGGGCGTGGGCTGACCATTGGTCAGCGTGCCCCCCTCGACCGCGAAGCTGAACAGCAATGTGATCCAGTAGCCCTTGGGTACATCGTTGGCATGCAGGGAATAGCGTAAATCGTTCCAGGTGCCTTCAGGGATCAGTGCGTCGAAACGTTCCAGGGGCGCGCGTCCGCTGGTTTCCAGCGTATCGGAGGCCGAGGCGGTGTACTGCCAGCCGCCGCCGTAGCTATAGCCCAGCATGCCGACGGCTGGGTCGGCCGTGTCGTCGCCGGCCGTCGGAACCAACCGACCATGCCCGTCGCTCATCAGCAGTGACGGACGGTTGTCTGCCACCGGGGCGCTGCTGAGGTGTTCGGGATTCGTTTCGTCGAACACGAACTGGTAAACCGAATCACCGGCGCCAGCCGTCGACTCCCCGCGCAGATGCTTGATGGCCCAGTCCAGTAATTCGTTGTGATCCAGGCCTTCGAGTTCGCGTGTCATCAGCCCGATTTGCCCGCCAGACTGGCCGAAGCCGCGCTGCGAGAACGAGATGACGAAATACCCGCTGTTCCAGGCGGCGAGCGCGGCCTGGTTGTCGACGAAATGAGCGGGCTCGACCGAAAAATCCGGATTCTTCGCGCCGCCGAAGCCATGGCTGTGGATGACCAGCGGCGCGTATCCCAACTCGCCAGCCTCTGCGTCGAACTGACCGCACTCGACCGCCGTAGCCGCGCCGGGGCAGGCGATGCTGCCCAGCGTCTCTGGGTGGGGGACATACACCGTCATGTCGATGCGCGTGCCGTCATGCAGGGTTTCGAAGAACGCGTCGAAGCAATAGCCAAGCCCCGCGGCGAGGCGGGCGTCGCGGTCGTTGCAGGCGACGTCCACCGGCGGTGGCTGCACCGCCTGCACCACGATCTCGGCCGTCGCCGAGGCGGTCATACCGCGGGCATCTCCTGCGCTGTACTCGAACCGGTCGGCGCCTGTGTAATCGGCGGGAGGTGTGTAGGCGAGGCTGTCGTCGGCGCGCAGGGTCAGCGTGCCGCCGGCCTCGGTGGTGTCGGGCGCCGCGGCGAGAGTCAAGGCATCGCCGCTGTCATTTGCCAGCACGTCCAAGCGGTTGTCAGCGGAGTTCTGGATCACCGTGAACAGGTCGTCGACGGTGCGCGGCCCGGTGGAGGCCGCGTCGACGGGTTTGGACTGCCCGCAGCCGACGAGCAGGATGCCTGCTGCCAGCGCGCCCAGTGTCGCGCGGATCAAATCGCCGAGTGGATGTTGCATTGAATCTCTCCCCAGTGGCGCTTGTTGTTGTGGTGGCCAGCGCCGTCATGTTGTTCGTGGCCGTTGAGTCTCAGTATGACGCAGGCCGGCGTTTTGCCGATGCCGTGCGATAATTTGGACATGAATCAATCATCCTCCGACGGGAGCGCTCGGGGTCGCGCCGAATTTCATCTGGCATCCGCCTCCCCAAGGCGGCGTGAGCTTCTGACCCAGGCCGGCTACCGCTTTGATGTGCGTGCCTCGAATATTGACGAGACCGCCGACATGGCCGAGCCGGACGTGCTGGTTGTCGCCCTGGCCGAACGCAAGGCCGCGGCGGTAGCCTGCGTGGTCGAGGGGCCGGTGCTGGCGGCCGACACGCTGGTCGAGATTGACGGCACGCTACTCGGAAAACCCACTGATGAATCGGATGCCCAGTCGATGTTGCAACGGCTGTCTGGGCGATCACATCGCGTATTGACCGGCGTAGCGCTGGTCACGACAGAGGGCGTACGCAGCCTGCTGACGAGCACGACGGTGGAGATGGATGTCTGGACCGATCAGGACATCGCGGCCTATTGGCGTTCGGGCGAACCGCAGGGCAAAGCCGGCGCCTACGCCATCCAGGGGATCGCCGGTGCCTGGGTCCAGTCCATACAGGGTAGCTACACCGGTGTGGTGGGGCTGCCCATGGCGCAGACTCGTCATTTGCTGGCGGAGGCCGGAATCACGGCGGTG
>JAGLCS010000008.1 GCA_023146115.1 Abyssibacter sp.
CGAGGGGTTTGCTCGATGACCATCGGGACCAGATTCAGCGCGCGTTCATTCATTCAGCGGCCTCAGTATTCGGGTTCATCAGATCGTCGAAGCTCACGACTTTGTCGGTGACCTTCGCATCTTGCAGCAGCGTGTCAACCACCCGCTCTTCCATCGCCAGCGCCTGGAACTGCTGCATGATCTGCGGCTGTGATCGATAGTACTGCATCGCCTGATCACTGTCCGCGAGCTCAGACGCGTAGCGAGCGATCACCGCCTCCACATGTTCCTCTTCGACCTTGACTGACTTCTCTTTAATCACTTCGGAAATCAGCAGGGACAGCGCCACGCGCTTGGCCGCATTGTCCTTGAACAAGTCGTCCGGCAGCATCCGAGCCATTGCGTCAGGGTCATTGTTCGGCATGTTGCCAAAACGCTGAACCGCTTCCTGCCGCATCCGCTGAATCTCTTCATCGACCATTGCCTGGGGCACGTCGATCGGATTGGCGGCCAGCAAGCCATCCATGACCTGTTCCTTGACCTGCGTTGTGGCCGCCTTGTCACGCTCGCGGCCCAATTGTTCGCGGATCTTGTCGCGCAGGCCTGCTTCGCCAGCCGATTCCTCGACGCCCAGCGTCTTGAGCAGCTCGGCGTCATCGAGCGAGGGATCTTCGCCCGCCTCGACACTGTGAATCTTCACATCAAACTGAGCCTGTTTGCCCTTCAGATTCTCCGCCTGGTAGTCCTCGGGGAATTCGACGTCGATCGTGGTTTCGGTACCGGCCGTCAGACCGATCAGCGCGGTCTCCATGCTCGGGATGAACCGGCCGGCGCCTAGCTCGACCTCCTGGTCCTCGGCCTTCCCGCCCTCGAAAGGTTCGCCGTCCAGCTTGCCAAGGAAATCCAGCTTGATCTTGTCACCGCTCTCGGCAGCGCGTTCGACGGGCTTCCAGACGCGGTGCTGCTGGCGGATCGTGTCCAGCGTGCGTTCGACGTCAGCGTCACCGATCTCGACGGTCGGACGCTCCACGGTGATCGCATCCAGGCCAGCCAGGCTGATCTCGGGAAACACCTCGAAGCTCGCCGTGTACTTCAGCGGTTCGCCCACGGCCTCAGCCTGGATATCGAACGTCGGGAAACCAGCCGGCTTGAGTTCCGACTTTTCGATCGCCTGCGGATAGGTTGCCCGGAGCAATTCCTCGACGGCTTCGGCCCTCGCGGCGTCGCCGTAGCGCTGCTGCAAGACTTTCATCGGCACCTTGCCCGGACGAAAACCCGGCACTTTGGCGCGCTGGCCCAACTGGCGAATACGGGTGGTGAATGCCTGCTCCAGCTGGTCTGCCGGAATCTCGACGCTCAGGCGCCGACGGAGGCCTTCGGATTGCTCTACGGATACGTCCATGCTTGCTATCTACTTCTGTGGACCGGCCACGGTCGTGGACCGGGATGTGAAATCTGGTGCGAAAGGGGAGACTCGAACTCCCACGGGTTTCCCCACTGGAACCTAAATCCAGCGCGTCTACCAATTCCGCCACTTTCGCGAGGGCGCGAGAGTTTACCAGAGCGGGATTCGCGGCGGTGTGCGAACGTCTAGATCATCGCGGGCTGGAACACGCCCTGCTCCGTCACGATCCAGTCGATCAGCGCGTAGGGCGTCGCATCGAACACCGGATTGAATACCCGAATGTCTTGCGGTGCATGCCGCTGCCCTGCCCACGTGGTGATCTCATCGGACGGCCGCTCCTCGATTTCGATCTCGGATGCGCTCGTAGCGTTCATGTCCACGGTCGACATCGGGGCCACCACCATCATGCGCAAGCCGTGATGGCGCGCCAGCACCGCCAGCCCGTAGGTGCCGATCTTGTTCAGTACATCACCGTCAGCAGTGATGCGATCCGCGCCGGTGATGACCACGTCGATACGACCGGCGCGCATGATGCTCGCCGCTGCCGAATCGACAACCAAGGTCGGCTGGATACCGTCCATCGCCAGCTCCCACGCAGTCAGGCGCGCGCCCTGCAACCAAGGTCGGGTTTCGCCAACGAAGACATCTCCGAGGCGCCCCTCTGCCTGCAGCTGTCGAACCACACCCAGCGCGGTGCCGAATCCGGCAGTCGCCAGCGAGCCCGTGTTGCAGTGGGTGTAGACGTTGACATTGCCCTGCAGGCATTCCGTCGCGTGCCGGGCCATGGCGTGGTTCGCGCGCAAGTCTTCGGCCTGGATCGACAGGGCCTGTTGCAGCACATCGTCGAACAGGCTGGATTCATCGCCGCAGCGCGCCAGAACACGATCCACCGCCCAGGCCAGGTTCACCGCCGTCGGCCGAGCCAGTTTCAGGCGCTCACCTGCAAGCGCCAGGCCGGCCAGGCCGGTGTTG
This sequence comes from Abyssibacter sp., assembly GCA_023146115.1. Taxonomy (GTDB): domain Bacteria; phylum Pseudomonadota; class Gammaproteobacteria; order Nevskiales; family OUC007; genus Abyssibacter. The sequence continues at coordinate 2,357 of JAGLCS010000008.1, forward strand.
GAGCGGGCCGCCAGCGCTAGTCCGAAAGCGGCCGCGACACCGATGGCCGGCGCGCCACGCACGACCATGTTGGCGATGGCGTCAGCGACATCCTCCCAGCGCTCGCAGTCGACATAGGTCTCGCGCGCAGGCAAGCAACGCTGGTCAAGCAGGCGCAGGGTGCGCCCCGTCCAGCGCGCGGGATCCGGACATCCCTTTGTTATGCTTTCAGCCAATCACCGACCTCCGATTTCACGTTCTGGGACATGGTCTCAGTTCGCGGAGCATCTGCCTACGCCAACCGGGACTCTTCAAGTTGGAAGTGCATACCTTGCTCACGCCGCGCTGGCTACTACCGATCGAGCCGATGGCGGTACTGGAAGGCCATGGCCTGGCCATGGACAACGGCCGGATCACGGCGATCATCCCGCCCGAGGCGCTGGATAGCGTGCAGGCCGTCGAGCACATCGATCTGCCGGACCACGCCTTGCTACCGGGCTTGGTGAATGCCCACACGCACGCGGCGATGAGTCTGATGCGTGGCATGGCCGACGACCTGCCGTTGCAGGAATGGCTGGAACAGCACATTTGGCCCGCCGAGGGACGCTTTGCGTCGGAAGCCTTCGTGCGCGACGGCACGCAACTCGCAATGTTGGAAATGCTGCGCGGCGGCACGACCTGCTTTGCCGACATGTACTTCTTCCCCGATGCCGTGGCCAAGGCCGTCGATGCTGCGGGCATGCGCGCAGCGGTGGGCATGATCCTGATCGACTTCCCTACCGCCTGGGCCAAGGATGCGGACGAGTATCTGTCCAAAGGATTGAGCGTGCGGGATGCCTCTCGCGACATGCCCCTGGTCACCACGATCTTTGCGCCGCATGCGCCCTATACCGTCTCTGACGCGCCGCTCAAGCGTGTGCGCACGCTCTCGGACGAGCTGGACCTGCCGGTCCAGATGCATGTCCACGAAACCCGTTTCGAGGTCGATGAAGCGCTGCGCACGACCGGTCAGCGGCCGCTGCAGAGGCTGGACGGCCTGGGTCTGCTCAAACCGGGCTTCATGGCTGTCCACATGACCGCGCTGACCGATGACGACATCAGACTCTGTGGCGCACGCGGCCTTTCGGTGGTGCACTGCGCGGAATCGAACATGAAACTCGCCAGCGGCCAGTGCCGTGTTGACGACCTCCTGGATCACGGCGTGAATGTCGCGCTGGGAACCGATGGCGCGGCCAGCAACAACGATCTCGACATGTTCGGGGAGATGCGAACGGCCGCGATGCTCGCCAAACTGACGACACAACGCGCCACCGCCTTCTCGGCCGGGCAAGCCTTGCAGGCGGCCACGCTAGGCGGCGCACGCGCGTTGAACCTGGAGTCCGTCATCGGCAGTCTTCAACCCGGAAAATCCGCCGATATGATCGCCGTTTCGATGCGCCAACCAAACACTTGGCCGGTGCATAACGTGATCTCGCAACTCGTGTACGCCTGCGACCGCGAACAGGTCTCGGATGTCTGGGTGGCGGGTCAACGCCTGCTCGAACGCCGCGAAGCCAAAACGCTCAATGCTCCGCAAATCATGGATCGCGCAGCCCACTGGGCACAGCGCATGCAGGAACCCGCATGAATCAGAACGCCGATCCGGCCGAACTCGGCCGCTTCAATGCCCTCGCCCATGACTGGTGGGCTCCGGATGGCCCCATGGGTCCGCTCCACGCCATCACCCCGCTGCGTCTGGACTACATCCAAGCCACCCGACCGCTCAAAGGTTTGCGTGTCGCCGATATCGGCTGTGGCGGCGGAATCGTCGCGGAGGCCATGTGCCGGGCCGGCGCCAAGGTTACGGCCATTGACCTGTCCTCCGAACTGCTTGGAGCGGCCCAACTGCATGCCGAAGACGGCGGGCTGGACATCGATTTCCGCGAGACCAGCGCCGAAGCATTGGCGCAGGCTATGCCGGGGAGGTTTGATCTCGTGACCTGCCTGGAAATGCTAGAGCATGTACCGGAGCCGTCATCCATCGTCGCCGCCTGTCGGACGCTGGTGAAACCCGATGGCGAGGTGTTGTTCTCGACGATTAACCGCAACCCCAAAGCCTTCGCATTGGCCATTGTCGGTGCCGAATACCTGCTCCGCATGCTGCCTCGCGGCACGCACCAGTACGAAAAGCTGATCCGCCCCGCCGAACTGGCCACGTGGAGCCGCGATGCAGGCCTGGCGGTGCAAGACATGACCGGGCTGGTCTACAACCCGATCACGCAGGTCTATCGTCTGCACCCGACCGATGTAGGTGTGAACTACTTCATGCGCACGTGCCCGGCCGCATGAAGGCCTGGCTCTTCGACCTGGACGGCACGCTGCTCGACACCGCGCCGGACCTGCACCGAGCATTGAGCACCCTGCTAGCGGAGGAAGACCGCGAAGCCATCCCGCTGGAGCTGATGCGCCGCTACGTGTCACGTGGCGCACGAGGCCTCGTGCGCCTGGCATTCGGTGAGGTTGCGGACGACACGGCGCTAACGACGCGCCTGGTCGAGCACTACGCCCGCGACATCGCATCGGCCACCCGCCTGTTCGATGGCCTGGAACCACTACCCGAAGCGCTCAAGGCACGCGGACTGACCTGGGGCATCGTCACCAACAAGCTGGAGGTATTGGCCCGCCAGGTTCTCGATGCGCTGCCCCAGGCCGCCGTGCTGCAGGATTGCGCGTTACTGATTGGCGGCGATACCGCCGGCGAGCGCAAGCCCCATCCTGCGCCGCTGCTGCTCGCCGCGGATCGGCTCGCCCTGCCCGTCGCGGACATCGTCTATGTCGGCGACGCGCTGTCGGACATTGAGGCAGGCCGCCGCGCCGGAATGACCACCGTGTCGGTTGGCTGGGGTTATGTCCCCGACGACGTCGCGCCGCCCACCGCATGGCAAGCCGATCACCACGCCGACCGCCCCCGTGACCTGCTCGCCCTGATCAACACCCTGTGAACACAAGCGCACCCAACGATCCACCGGTCTGGCTGATCACCGGCGCCGGCAGCGGCCTGGGCCGCGCCACGGCGCTGGCTGCTGCCCGCCAGGGCGCCCGCGTCATCGTCGCCGGTCGCAGCCGTCGCCGGCTCGAAGACACCGCCGAAGCCATCGCCGACGACGGAGGCGTGGAACCGGCAGTCCTGCCGTTGAACTTGGCGGGCGCCAGCATCGATGACTACGAGCAGGTCACGCACATGCTGACTACCCAATTCGGGCGGCTGGACGTGCTCGTTCACTGCGCGGCACAGTTCACCGGACTGACGCCACTGCACGAGCTCAAGCCCACGGACATGGCGACGATCATGCATGTGAATGTCACGGCGCCCTGGCTGCTGACGCGCTCGTTGCTCGGGCTGCTGGCCGCCCGGCAGTCGGCAGTCGTCTGGATCGACGATGCCGATGCACGCCGCTCCAATGCATTCTGGGGCGCCTACGGGCTGTCGAAGGCCGCCCTTTGGAAAATGCAGGACACCTGGGCCCAGGAGCTGGACGCCACCAGCTCGATCCGGATGCTCAGCTTTTCGCCACCGCCGATGTTCACGGCGCTGCGACGGCTGGCATTCCCCGCGATCGCGCCCAGTCAACTCGAAACGCCGGAGCGCAACGCTGAACGCTTGCTGCAGCTGGTTCGGGGATCATCGACCGCGTGAAACCTCCGATACGGCAAATCGGCTTCCACCCCGCCCGGAAAATTTCGTTGCCCGAGGCGGTGAAAGGTCTGTTAACGTATCCGTGTAAGTAACTCAGCCCAAAGGATTTGGGGATGAATGGGGACAAACCCACAAGCATCCTGGTCGTGGATGATGACGAGGACATCACCGCCTTCATCTACGGACAACTCGAACCGCAAGGATTCGTTCTTGACTCAGCCGGCACCGGCGAACTCGGGCTCAAGCTCGCGCTGGAGAACGAGTACGACATCATCATTCTTGATTTGATGCTCCCCGGCATGAACGGCCTTGAAGTTTGCCGCGCCTTGCGCGAACGCAGCGAACGCTACACACCGGTTCTGATGCTCACTGCCCGCGGGGCGGTCGAGAACAAGATCGAGGGCTTCGCCGCCGGCGCCGATGACTACCTCGCCAAGCCGTTTTCGATTCTTGAACTGGACGCGCGCGTCAAGGCGCTGGTCCGCCGCTCGGCGGCACCGGCCTCAAAGCGATTACAGATAGCGGATCTAACGCTCGACCTCGGTACGCTGGAGGTCAAACGTGGCACGCATCGCATCGAGCTGGCGCCGATCCACATCCGCATCCTCACGCTGCTCATGCAGCGCTCGCCTGACGTGGTGTCACGCTCGGCGCTGGAATCGGTGGTCTGGGGCGACGACCCACCGGACTCAGACGCGCTGCGCGTGCATATCTACACCCTGCGCAATGCCATTGACCGGCCGTTCGACAAGGCATTGCTGCACACCGTGCCCAAGATGGGTTATCGGCTCGCCGCCATCGAAGACCCCGCGTAGGCGCAAACTCCGGCGAGCGGACACGGTAAGCACACCGGTTGCTTGCGGCAGTAGGACTGGGCGTGCACGACGACCTGCGCATGCGCCTTGCGTGAACAAGCGGCTGTCTCTCCGCAGGCCTTCAGGCACTGGCTCCCGAGGTCCGTGCCGGTCGCCGCCGCACCCAGGCCGGTGCGCGCCAGCAGGCGCTTGAGATAAGCATCCACCACGAAGACCGGTCGGCCGAAGGCGTAGAGCAAAATGGCATCGGCCGTTTCCGGCCCGATCCCCGGCTGCGCGAGCAACGCATCACGCAATTGCGGAGTCGCGACATCGCCAAGACCGTCCTCGCCGCCGGATTGACTCCACCAGTGGCTAAGCGCACGCAAACGCACAGCCTTTTGACGGTTAAATCCGGAAGGGCGAATCCACTCGGCGAGGGCGCCCTCGGGTGCCGACGCAATGGCATGAGGCTGCAAACCGGTCTCGGCGCGCAGACGGACCAGTGAGCGCTCCACTTGCTGCCAGCGACTCTGCTGAATCAGCAAAGCCCCCACCAGCACCTCGTAGCCCGACTCCGCCGGCCACCAGCCCGGCAAGGGACCGTGGGCACGGTCCAACTGCTGGAATAGCGCGGTTAGGCTCAGCGCGATGCGCCACCCATCCCGACCAGCTCGCGTAAGGCCTTCACCTCATCGGGCCGGGCCAGTCGGCTACCGCCAGCTCGGATCGATTTATCGGCGACCAGAGGCCCGAATCGGGTCCGGATCAGCCGGCTGACCTGTAAGTCCTGACTTTCCCATAGCCGCCGTACGAGGCGGTTACGACCTTCATGAACGGTGACATGGAACCACTGGTTGTCTCCGGTGGCGCCGCCGATTTCGATGGCGTCGAATCGCGCGACACCATCCTCCAGCGCCACGCCCTTACGCAGAATATCGAGCTGCGCATCGGTGACCCGCCCGAACACCCGAACGGAGTACTCGCGCGGAATCCGGTACTCCGGCCGCATGAGCCGCTGCGCCAACTCACCATCGGTGGTGAACGGCAGGACACCGGATGTCGCCACGTCGAGCCGTCCGACCGCGACCCAGCGGCCGCGCCCTGGCCGCGGCAGGTGCTGAAAGACCGTCTCCCGACCTTCCGGATCACGGCGGGTGACGATCTGGCCCGTGGGCTTGCGATAGATCAGCACCTTACAGGGCACGTCGGCCGCCACTCGCATGGCGACGCGACGACCGTCCACGGCGATACTGTCGGCGGGGGTTACCGGCTGCCCGACGGTGGCAATCTGTCCATTGACCTTGACCCGTCCCTCGCGCACCCAGCCCTCGATCTCGCGGCGCGACCCCAGGCCAGCGCGGGATAGAAACTTGTGGATACGTTCGCCTTCGCTCATGTCGGTAACCGTGTTGGGCCATCAGGCGCATCGCCTGGATCTGCGTCCGCGTCGTCGCCACCCGAAACCTGGCGCTGATCTTCGCCGGTCTCATCGGCCGTGCCGTTTTCGTCTGGTTCGGCCGAGGCCTCGCCTTGCGGGTCCAGCCTTGCCAACGCCGCATGCAGGGCATCGAGATCCTTGATCTCGGGCAGCGCGGGCAGTTGATCCAGTGACTTCAGATTGTAGTCATCGAGAAACTGCCGGGTCGTACCCAGCAAAACCGGCCGGCCGGGCACTTCTCGGTGTCCCACCTCGCGAATCCACCCACGCTCCAACAATGTGCGCACGATGTTCGCCGATAGCGACACGCCACGAATCTCTTCAATCTCGCCGCGGGTGATGGGCTGGCGATAGCAGATGATCGCCAGCGTTTCCAGCAAGGCGCGCGAATAGCGTTGGGGCTTCTCCCGCCACAGGCGGGCGACCCAAGGCGCGTAGGCTTCGCGTACCTGCAGGCGCCATCCACTGGCGACCTCTGTCAATTCCGTGGACGACTCGGCGCGCTGCGCGGCGATCCAATCCAGTGCCTCACGCAGCTGCGCTCGCGACGGCGCGGCATCGGTATCAAACACCGCCTGCAGGCGCTCGAAGGACAGCGGTTGGTCGCTGGCCAGCAACACCGCTTCCACGATGCGACCAAGCTCGTCAGATGACAGGCTGGACTGCTCCGCCGCCGGACCTGCGCCTTCGTTCATGCGGCCTCCTGCGGACCGGCGAGCCGGATCATGGGCAAGGCATCCGGATCGGACTGCTCGATCTCGATCATCGCCGTGCGTGCGAGTTCCAGCACCGCGAGAAAGCAGACAACAACCCCGGCGCGACCCTCGCCGAAATCTATAAGCACCGCGAAGGGCTTGGGTTGGCGATCCTTTAGCAATTCGATCAGACGCCCCATTCGTTCGCGCACACTCAGCGGTTCGCGCGCCACCTCATGACTGGCAAACAACTCGGCGCGCTGAAGCACATCGCGCAGCGATTCCAACAACTCGCGCAAGCTGGGGGGTGGCGGCTCGGAACGCACCTCAATATGGTCCGGTCGGGCACTGGCACTCCAGAACTCCCGGCCATGCCGCGGCATGGCTTCAATCCCTTCGGCGGCCTGCTTGAAGCGCTCGTATTCTTGCAGTCGCCGGATCAATCCGGCCCGCGGGTCTTCCTCGTCCTCGTCGTCCATCACCGGCCGCGGCAGCAACAGGCGTGACTTGATCTCCGCCAGCATGGCCGCCATCACCAGGTATTCGGCCGCGAGTTCGAAACGCATGTGCTGCATCAGACGGATGTAGTCCATGTACTGCGTGGTGATCTGGCAAACCGGGATATCGAGAATGTCGATGTTCTGACGACGGATCAGATACAGCAGCAAATCCAGCGGTCCCTCGAAGGCTTCGAGAAAAACCTCCAGCGCGTCCGGCGGGATGTAGAGATCCTTGGGTAGTGCGGCAAGCGGCTGGCCGTTGACCTTGACGGTCCAGTCCTGCGGTTCCGCGACAACCGCCTCGCTCACGCGGGCACCAGGCCAATCGCTTCGCGGGCGCGGCGCAGGGTGGGTTGCGCGCGCGCGGTCGCCGCTTCGGCACCCTGCTGGAGCACAGCGGACAGCTGCGTCGTGTCCTGTCGCAGTTCGGCGTAACGCGCCTGAATCGGTTCCAGCTCGGCCACCAGTGCATCGGCCACGTCCTGCTTGAACTGGCCGTAGCCGCTGCCGGCATAGTCCGCCTCGATCTGGTCGAAGCTCTTGCCGGTCACCGCCGCCAGAATGCTCATCAGGTTCGACACGCCCGGCTTGGCGTCGACGTCGTAACGGACTTCGGCCTCAGAGTCGGTCACCGCCCGCTTGATCTTCTTGACGATGCGCTTGGGCTCGTCCAGCAGCGTGATGTAGTTCGACTCCACCGTGTCGGATTTGGACATTTTTGCGGTCGGGTCCTGCAAGCTCATGATGCGTGCGCCGATTTCCGGAATATAGACCTCCGGAACCTTGAACAACTCACCATAAATCGCGTTGAAGCGCTGCGCCACGTCGCGCGTCAGTTCGATGTGCTGTTTCTGATCCTGTCCCACCGGCACCAGATCGCTCTGGTACAGCAGGATGTCCGCGACCATCAGCACCGGATAGTTCAGCAGCCCGGCGTTGATGTTTGCCTCATGCTTACGGGACTTGTCCTTGAACTGCGTCATGCGGTTGAGCTCACCGACGTAGGTGTAGCAGTTCAACAGCCATGCCAGCTCGGAGTGCGCCGGCACATGCGACTGCACGAACAAGGTGTTGCGCGAAGGGTCCAGCCCGCAGGCCATGTACAGACACAGAAACTCGTAGCAGCGCTCGCGTAGCGCGGCGGGGTCCTGGCGCACGGTGATCGAATGCAGATCCACCAGCATGAACAGCGTGTCGTACTCGTCCTGCTTCTGCACCCAGTTGCGAATGGCGCCGAGATAATTGCCGAGGGTCAGGTGTCCGGAGGGTTGAATGCCGGACAGCATCACAGGTCGTTGGTCGGTCACAGAGAAATTCCCAGCAGTCGGAACAGGACGTTGCGCAGGCCGTCCATCGGCGGCCCGATCATGAAGCCGAGCACCCCGGTGGCCAGCAGCAGGATCAGAATGACCAAACCGTAAGGTTCGACCTTCATGTATTGCGTTGCCGCCTCGCGCGGCAGCAGCGCTGCCAGCACGCGGCTGCCATCGAGTGGCGGAATCGGCAGCAGATTGAGCACCAGCAACACCAGGTTGATCAGCACGCCCGCGAAGCACATGTATGCAACACCTTGCCCCCAGGCGGCCGTGGTGCCGGTGATCACGAGGAGCTTGAGCCCGACGGCCCAGCCGAAAGCCATGATCAGGTTGGACAATGGGCCGGCAACAGCGACGATCGCCATGCCGCGCCGCGGATCGCGAAAACGCCCCGCATTGATCGGCACGGGCTTGGCCCAGCCAAAAATGATGCCGCCCGCGCCCATCAACGCACCGCCCAGCAACATCAGCCCCGGCACCAGCAGGGTGCCTACCGGATCGACATGCTTGATCGGGTTGAGCGTTAACCTGCCCAGGCGGCTGGCGGTGTCGTCACCCAGACTGCGGGCGACGAACCCGTGTGCGGCCTCGTGGACGGTCACGGCGAAGATCACCGGCAAGGCCCAGATCGCCAGCAACTGGATGAACGTGAATTCCTGCATGGCGAAATTATAGGCCCAGGGCCGCCACCGGCCCCTGCCCTTCGCGGATGATCTCGGGCAGATCGCCGCTCATGTCCACGATGGTGGTCGGCTCCACGCTGCACGCGCCGCCATCGACAATCACATCGACCTCATTGTCGAGCTGCGCCAGCACGTCGTCCGGATCAGACAGCGGCAACTCGTCACCGGGTAGCAAGGCCGTGCAGGTCATCAACGGCTCGCCCAGCACGTCCAGCAACGCCTGGCAGATGTTGTGATCGGGCACGCGGATCCCCACCGTCTTGCGCTTGGCGTCCTGCAGCCGGCGAGGCGTTTCATGCGTCGCCTTGAGCACGAAGGTGTATGGCCCGGGTGTGGCCGCACGCAGCATTCGATATTGGCGGTTGTCGACCTTGGCGTAGACCGATATCTCGGACAGATCGCGGCATAGCAAGGTCATGTGGTGGCGATCATCAAAACCACGCAGCCGCCGGATACGCGCCATCGCCTGCTTGTCGCCCATGTGGCAGCCGAGCGCATAGGACGAATCCGTCGGATACGCGATCACCGCCCCGGCGTTGAGCTGTTCAACGACCTGCAAGACCAGGCGGCGTTGCGGGTCAACGGGATGAATTGCGACGTGCTGGGCCATAAGGACGCGGTGCATGGACAATTGCCATGCAGCAAGGTCGAGTGGAGATGCGACCGCTATAATGCGTCGCATGAAAACGATGCTGGATTGGTTACCGGCGCTGGCCTTCGTGGCCGCGTACGTAGTTTACGACATCTATGTCGCGACAATGGTCCTGATCGGGGCGTTGTTTCTCGCCGTGGCCGTCCATCGGCTACACACCGGGGAATGGCACAAGACGAACCTGGTTGCGGCCTGTGTGGCGCTGGTGCTGGGCGGCCTGACGCTATGGATACGCGACCCCTTGTTCATCAAGCTCAAGCCGACCGTGGTCTATGCAGTGTTCTCGGTGATCCTCATCGGCAGCCATTTCATTGGCGACAAGCCTCTGATGGCCCGCATTCCACCGACCATGATCGCCCTGCCTGACTGGTTGTGGGCGCGCGTCAACGCGGCCTGGGCCGTGTTCTTCCTGGTCTGTGCAATCGTGAATGTGCCCATTGCGCTGCATTTTTCAGAATCCACCTGGGTCATGATCAAGACCTTCGGATTCCCTGCGGCGTCATTTGCTTTCCTGCTGGGGCATCTGCCGTTCGTGGCGCCCTATCTGCCCAAGGAAGAACCCAGCGCATGATGGCCTTCGCCATCGTCGCCCACGATGCGCAGGGTTCGCTGGACGCCCGCGCGGCGGCCCGCCCTGCCCATCTTGCGCGCCTGAATGCACTACAGGATGCCGGTCGTCTGCTGCTGGCCGGGCCCCTGCCGATCACCGAACATCCGGATGCCTCGGCATCGGGCTATCACGGCAGCTTGATCGTCGCGGAGTTCGAGTCGATCGACGACGCACGCGCCTGGGCAGACGCCGATCCATACCAGGACGCCGGGGTGTATACCCGCGTCGATATCTTCCCATTCAAGCCCGTCTATCCCCAATGACCCTGCAGGACACGCGCATCGCCGAAATCCGCAAACGGCTGGAGTCGGCCTTCGATCCTTATGAACTCGCCATTCAGGACGACAGTCATCTGCATGTCGGCCACGCCGGCGCCCGAAGCGGCAAGGGCCACTTCAGCGTGCGCATCCGCGCCGCCATGTTCGCCGACTTGCGCGCTGTCGAGCGCCACCGCGCTGTCTACACGGCACTGGGCGATCTGATGCATACGGATATCCACGCGCTGGCGCTGGACGCCGCGCCGTGAGCCCGAGGGATTAACCAAGACGCCTCCCCCGTCGTCGGCGCAGCCATCCGCTGAGCAGCCATAGTTCCAGCACCAGCCAGCCGGTCGCCCCCCAACGGATCGGGCCAGCGTCCTGCAGCAACTGGCGCTCTACCCATTCACGTGCCCGCCCCTTGCGGACGAACTTCGCCAGCCCCAGCAAGGGATGCGGCCGCAACGCGAGCCGACCGGTCCGCGCCAGCAGGCGCAACCCCGGCCCGCCCTTGCGCGCGGCGCGAAGAATCATGGCGTCACCCTGGCGCCCTAGCGTCTTCATCATGCGTAGCGTCGTACGCCCCCCGTGCTCCAGTGCATACGCGCCGAGACCGGCTCGTCGTGTCAAACGGCCGGCCAGCGCGAGATCAGCAGGATGTTCGACATGCCGCAGAATGCGCAATGTCGTCGCGGCGTCGGTCTGCCTGGCCAGGCGACGTGCGTCTGCGGTCACGGCCGCGATACGACGACCATCTCCACTGCGCCGCGCCATCCGAACCAGGCTGCGCGTAAAACGTGCCGATAGCGCGCCTGCGCGGCGGCCCGCCTTGAGCAAGGCGGTACCGAGATCGGCTGATGGCGCCAGAGTCAGCGCCAGGCCCACCCCGGACAACGCGGCGATGACCGGATCGGTCGGCTCGCCTCGTGTCCAGCGTATGGACTGGATGACCAGGTCCCTGATGTCGCCAATGACGAACAGATCGGCGACCACCGCGCCCGCCAGCGCCGTGTCCGACGGGGCCTCGCCGGTGATCGCACCATGGGCGGCCTGCGACCACCGATACGCGGCGGATTCGCGCCGGGCGTCCAGTTGGAGCCGATACCGTTGGCAGTCAGATGATGGGATCACCTGGGCGTCACAGCCCGCGTTTAGGCTTACGGCCGCCTCCGAAAGCTGATCGGCCTCGAACTGTTGGCGAAATCGGCTCTCAAACGGGGCATCATCCATGGCGTCCAGTTCGGCATGAAAACGCTCCGTGGGCACGAAGGACCAGCAAAGCCATGCCAGCCACGAGGCGGCACCCAGACGCCCGAGACGCCATAGCCAGATCATGACTCGCCTTCGTTCAACAAACGCTGCACACTGCCTCGCATGAACTCACTTTACTCTGCGGCCCTAGGGCTTGCCGCGCTCACGCTTGCCTGTTTTCCGGCGCTTGCCGCCGACAGCTCCGACGCGGTGCGTGACCCATTATGGGAAGCCGGGATCGGCGGTGCTGCGTCGATCTTCCCAGATTATCGTGGCGCGGAGCACTTCAGCACCTTCGGTCTTCTCGCCCCGTATGCCGCGTATCGCGGAGAACGTTTTCGCATTGGTCGGGAGGGTGCGGCTGCCTCCTTGTTCGAGGAATTCAATACCGAGCTGTCCTTGTCGCTGGCGACGTCATTGCCCGGCGATGCCGATGACAATCCGAACCGCGAAGGCATGCCCGACATCGAAGGCACCTTCGAAATCGGCCCATCGCTGGATTTCGTGCTCAAGCGCGAACCCGGCCGCTGGGTGCACCGCATCCGCATTCCTGCGCGCGCCGTCATCGCCACGGATCTGCAGCATTTCGATGCCATTGGCTGGCTGATACATCCCAATTTCGAGGCGTCGCGCAACTGGCTGGTCGGCGGCACGGCCTGGGGCCTGACGCTGTCCATCGGTCCGCTGTTCGCGACCGAGAAGTACCACGATTATTTCTATGAGGTCGACCCGCAGTTCGCACGGGCCAATCGGCCCGCCTTTGCGGCTGGTGGCGGTTACTCGGGTGCCCGCGCGAACGCCGTAGTCACCTGGCGGCGCGGCGATACGCGCATCGGAACTTTCCTGCTTTACGACAATCTGTCCGGCGCAAACTTCGCCGACAGCCCGCTGATCGACACCGAGCATTCGGTCATTCTCGGCATCGGCATCGCGCGTCGGATCTGGCGTAGCGAAAAGCTCGCCCCCTACTCGCCCGTGCGCGAGCCGCCGGCACCGAAGACCGTCAAAGCGGCCAAACCCCGTGTGGTCGAACCGGCGGTCGGCGAGGAATCAGCCCGCCCCGTCGAGTAAGGCCGCCAGGCCCGCTTCGTCCAGCACCTCTACGCCCAGCGTCTGCGCCTTATCCAGCTTGGACCCCGGATCGGCGCCAGCGACCACGTAATCGGTCTTCTTCGACACGCTGCCAGTCACCTTGCCGCCCATGGCCTGAATGCGCTGTTTCGCTTCATCCCGCGTCATCGTGTCCAGGGAGCCGGTCAGCACAAAGGTCTTGCCGCTTAGCGGCAGCTCGGCCGGCTTTGCGGCGATGTCGATGCTCGGCCAGTTCACTCCCAGATCCTGCAGGGCTTGCAGCACGCTCAGGTTTTGCGCCTGCTCGAAGAACAGCCGCACGTGCTGGGCCACAATCGGACCGACATCGGGCACCGCAAGCAACGCGGCCTCGTCGGCATCGATGAGTGGCTGCAGATCGCCGAACGCTTGGGCCAAGGCCTGCGCGGTGACCTCGCCGACTTCACGAATGCCGATGGCGTAGATCAGCCGCCCCAACTCGGTGTGCTTGGAGCGTTCCAACGCGGCCACCAGATTGGACGCCGATTTTTCCCCCATGCGCTCCAATCCGGCCAGCTCGGCCTGGGTCAGGGTGTAGAGATCGGCCGGCGATTGCACGCGACCACTGCCGACCAACTGCTCGATCAGCTTGTCGCCCATGCCATCGACATCCATGGCGCGGCGCGATACGAAATGGCGCAACGCGCCTTCGCGTTGTGCCGAACAGACCAGGCCTCCAGTGCAGCGCGCGATCGCCTCGCCCTCCGCACGGATGACATCCGATCCGCAGACCGGGCACTGCGGCGGTTGCTGCACCCTGTGGACGTCCGCCGGACGCTGTTCCGTCAACGCGCGCACAACCTCGGGAATGACATCACCGGCGCGGCGGACGACCACTTGATCGCCGATGCGCACATCCTTGCGCTCGATCTCGTCCATGTTGTGCAGCGTGGCATTGGACACGGTGACCCCGCCGACAAACACCGGGGCCAGCCGCGCCACCGGGGTCAATGCCCCGGTGCGCCCGACCTGGAATTCCACATCCAGCAGGCGGGTGCTGGCCTCTTCGGCCGGAAACTTGTGCGCAATCGCCCAGCGCGGCGCGCGGGCTACCTGACCCAACGTCTCGCGCAGCGCCAGGTCATCGACCTTGTAAACCACGCCGTCAATCTCGAACGGCAGCTCGGCGCGCATGGCTTGCAAGGCTGCGTAGCGGTCCAGACAGGCATCAATGTCCTCGGCTGGCTGATTCAGCTCCGACACCGGCAGCCCCCAGGATCGGAGTTGCTCAAGCAACGCGGAATGAGTGGTCGGCAACCGGAAACCCTCAATATCGCCGAGGGCATAGCACACGATTCCCAACGGCCGTTGGGCGGTGATCGCAGGGTCCAACTGCCGTAGCGCGCCGGCCGCCGCATTGCGGGGATTCACGAAAGTCTTGGCACCATCGGCCTCCAGGCGGCGGTTCATCTCGCGAAAGCCGGCCAGCGGCAGGTAGATTTCCCCTCGGATTTCGACCCGCGCGGGTGCATCGCCGGACAGCCGCAACGGCACCTGGTGAATCGTGCGCACATTGGCGGTGACATCCTCACCCGTGCGCCCATCGCCCCGCGTCGCCGCCTTGATCAGGACACCCTGCTCGTAGGTCAGCGACACCGCCAGTCCATCCATTTTCGGCTCGACGACGTAACGCAGCTCGGCCTCCCCCGAACGCTGCTGGGCGCGGCGGTGGAAATCACGCACTTCCTGCTCGGAGAAGGCGTTGGACAGGGACAGCATCGGCAGGCGATGCCGAACCGGCTCGAAGGCGCTGTCCGGCGGCGCACCGACACGCTGGGTCGGCGAATCCGGCGTGACCAGTTCGGGGTGCTCGACCTCGATGGCTTCGAGTTCCCGATACAGCTGATCGTAGTCGGCATCGGGAATGCCTGGATCATCAAGCACGTAGTAGCGATACGCGTGCTCGTGGAGTTGCTCACGCAGCGCGGCAGCCCGCTGCGCGGCGGTCGTCATCGGGGGTTCGCGCTCAAGCGCGCGTCTCGCAGCAGGGCCTCCACACGCTCGTCGGTGAGCGGCTCCCGACGGTCATCCAGGATGTCGGCCTTCAGCCATTCCGACAGCTTGCGCGTGGTGCGCAGCATGTCGTCGAAGGCGACCTCCGGATGCTCCGGCCCCGGCAGGTTCATGAACACCACCAGCCCCGGCGTAGAGAAGCTCTCGGCTTCTTGCGGGTCCAGATAACCTGGTTTGGCAATGCTTGCGATGGAAAAGACTTCCTGTGGAACGCCGCCGACTTCCTTGATCCGATGGTAGATGTGCCGATGACCGAACTGCATCTTCAGCGCATCCATCGATTGGTGGATATGCGTACCGGGAATGAAAGCATTCTCGCGCTCCACCAGGTAGAACACGATCAGCTGCTGCTTGGCCTCTTCGGAGACCGCGTCCGGCGCGTCGTCGTCCAGCCCCGGCGCCGAGCGCGTGCGCGCCTTGCCCACGCCGAACTCGTCGAATTGATCGCCGAACGTGTCCCAAAGCCCGATCTGTCCGCGGTCTTCTTCGCTAGGCCCACCAGCGCCATCACCCAGATCGCGTCGGCTGTACCAGTAAACAAGGCCCACGACGGCCAATCCGGCCACCAGCAGGGCCCATTGCATTGCACTCATGCTAAATCCGTTTGTGTGAGTCCAGGACGCACCATGTCAAGAGAGAGCCAGCTCATCCGGCCATCTCCAGCGCCTGTTCCATGTCGACACTGACAAGCCGCGAAACGCCGGGCTCCTGCATGGTCACGCCATGCAGCCGATCGGCGAGTTCCATGGTCAGCTTGTTGTGAGAAATGATTATAAATTGCACGTCGTCCGACATGTGGCGAATCATGTCGCAATAACGACTCACGTTGGCATCGTCCAGCGGCGCATCGACCTCATCCAGCATGCAGAACGGGGCGGGAGTCAGCTGGAACAATGCGAACAACAGTGCGACAGCAGTCATTGCCTTTTCGCCACCGGAAAGCAGCTGAATCGAGGCGTTGCGCTTGCCAGGCGGTCGCGCCATCACGCGGATGCCGGTTTCCAGCAAGTCGTCGCCGGTGAGTTCCAATGTCGCCTCGCCGCCGCCAAACAGCATCGGAAAACGGGTCTGGAAATGGCCGTTCACCGTCTCGAAGGTCTCGCGGAATCGCGCGCGCGTCTCGCGGTCGATCTGGTTGATGGCGTTCGTCAGCTGATCCAGCGCCCCCGTGAGATCGGCGTGCTGGCGGTCGATGTATTCGGCGCGCTCCTGCTGCTCCGCAAACTCTTCGATTGCCGCGAGATTAATGGCGCCGAGGCGCTGGATGCGTCGCTCCAGCGAGGACAGCCGTTCGACCCAGGCATCTACCGTCGCGTCCTCGGACAGCCCAGAACGCACGCTGGCGAGGGTGACGTTCATCTCCTGCAGGCGTTCAAGCAGCGTTTGGCGGCGCACTTGCAAACCCTGGGCGTCGAGCTTGGCCTGTTGCAGCCGCTCACGCAGGGGCTCCAGCTTGGCGCTCGCCTTACGGGCCAGATCCGCGCGCTCGCGTACACGCACCTCCGCCGTCTGCAAGCGTTCGCGGGCCTGACGCAGGTCTGCGTCTGCGGCCTGCTTGTGCTTCTCGGCGGGACCGCGCTCCGCCTCCAGTGTTTCGATCGGTTTTTCACTGCGATCGGCTCGGGCATCTTCGGCGCGCAGCCGCGCATCGAGCTCGCGCCGGCGGGCAACCAGTTCGTCCACGCGCTGCCGCGCGGCGCCGAGACGGGTCTCCCTCTCCGACAGCCGCATGGCGGCGTCCTGCCGCGCGCGCCGCGCCTGATCCAGGCCGTGACGAATCTCCGCCATCTGCTGGCGCGCCTGGGTTAGCTCTGCCTGTAGTGCATTTCGCCGCTGCTCCGCCTGGGCCGCTTGTTCCATGAGGTCGGTGAGCGAACGGCGTGCCGCCTGCAAACTGGATTCTGCGGCCGCACGGCTCTCGACCAGTTCAGTCAACTCGGTCTGGGCCGAGACCTGATTCCGCTTCATCTGATCGAGTTGGCTCTGGTCGCGCTCTCGCTCGGCCAGTGCCCGCGCAGACTCACGACCCGCCTGATCGGCTGCGGCGACGTATTCGCTGCGCTGGCGGTCCAACGTCGCCAGTTGCTCGCGAGCGGCGTCCAGTGCCTGACGCTGACGGTGTTCTTCAGCCTCTGCCGCCTGCAGGTCCTGATGCAGCTGCTTGAGCATGCGCTCGCGTGCAATGACCGAATCGCCAGTGGCGCCTGCGGACGCATACCAGCGGTAGCCAGGACCGAACATCGACCCATCCGACGTGACCAGCCGCTGACCGGCTTTGAGGTGGTGGGCGCGCTGCGCCACGGTGGAGGAATCGTCGGTGTAGTAAACGCCGTCAAGCAACGCCATCAGCACCGCCGGCCCTTCCACGGCAGCAATCAGCGGCCGCGCGCCCGCGACCGTTGCCGGCACGGCCATCGCCCCAGACGGACCATCGGAGACCAGGCCCAGCGCGGCCGGTGGCGCATCATCCACTTCAGGCATCTCGCCAGCCGCGACAGCCTGCAACCATGGACCAAGCACCGATTCCACGGCCGTTTCGTAACCCGGCTCGACCTGAAGCAAATTCGCCAGCCGGGGTCGCTCGGCCACGCCATGCTGTGTCAACCAAGGCCCGAGTTGTTCCTGGTCCTGCTGCAGGGCTGCCCGTTGCAGCGCTTCCAGCGATGTTCGCTGTCCCCGTACGCGGTGCAGCTGTTGCCGCGCGTCGTCCAGGGCGCGATCCGCCTCCACGCGTGTCGTGCGCAGCACAGCGAGTTGCTGGTCCACGTCGGTGACGCGCGTCCTCGCGGCTTCCAGATCGGTGGTCGACGCTTCGTGTCGCTTGCGCGATGCGACGGCCTTCGCCTCGGCGGCGCCCAGGTCGACCTCCGCCAGCCGCGCGACGAGCTTGTCCTGCCGTCGCGCATAGTCTTCCAGCTGGCGCTCGGCGTGCTCGACACGGACACGCTCACGTTCGGCCTCCCGCAAAGGCTTCTGCGCCTGCTCCACAATCTGGTCCCAGCCAGCCTGGATTCGGCTCAACTCCGACTCGCTTTGCGCGGCCTGTTCGGCCAACCGGTCTTCCTCGCCGGTGGCGGATGACAACGCCGATCGTGCTTCGCTAAGTTCGCGCTCCAGGGACTGACGAGTGTCACCGGCGGTCTTCTGCTCGCTCTCTAGGCGGTCGAGTTCGCCGGCAAGCTGGGCTTGCTCTCGACGACGAATCTCCGCCAGTTCCTTGGCATGCCGAATCGCCTGATCGAGTTGCGACAGCGCCGATTCCGCGCCGTAGAACGCGCCCTGCGCCGACTGTAGTCCGTCGCTGGCTGTCTGCTGGGACTGCCGCGCTTCATCGGCCGATTTCGCCGCTGCATCGGATTCCGCCCTCGCGGCCTCATAGGCCACGCGCGCCGCCTCGATACGCGATTCCTGCTCGCGGCCTTCCTGTTCCTGCGCCTGCAGACGCAGGACCAGCAATTCGGCGCTGACCTGTCGCTCTTCCGCCTTGAACTGCTTGTAACGCTCGGCGTTGTCGGCCTGGCGCTTGAGCAATGCGAGCCGTTCACCCAACTCGGAGCGCAGATCATCCAGGCGATCGAGATTGTCGCGGGTGTGACGAATCCGGTTCTCGGTCTCGCGCCGTCGCTCCTTGTAGCGAGAGATGCCGGCGGCTTCCTCAATGATGTTGCGCATGTCCTCGGGCCGCGCCTCAACCAAGCGCGAGACCGTGCCCTGCTGGATGATCGCGTAGCTGTTCCGCGAACCCAGCCCCGTACCAAGAAACAGGTCGGAAACGTCCCGCCGCCGGCAGCGCTTGCCGTTGAGGAAGTACGTGGACTGGCCATCGCGGGCCAACTCGCGCTTGACGGAGATTTCCGCGTACTGCCCGAACTGACCTTCCAGCCGCCCCGCGCTGTTATCAAAAACCAGCTCCACCGAGGCGCGACCCACGGGCTTGCGCCCCTTGGAGCCGTTGAAAATCACGTCCTCCATCGCGTCACCGCGAAGCTGCCGGGCGCTGGACTCGCCCATCACCCAGCGGACGGCGTCGATGATGTTCGACTTGCCACAGCCGTTCGGACCGACCACGGCCGTCAGGTTGGAATCGAGTTTGAGATGAGTCGGGTCCACAAAGGACTTGAACCCGGCTAGCCGAATGGCGCTGAGCCGCATCAGGGGACGCTGTTCTGAGATACAAACCCGGTAGTGTAGATTAATGCGGTCGCCGCGAAGTAGCCGGGGCCGGGATCACCGGAGCCTCGGTTACTCAAGCCGCCGCCCCAACCGTCAATACGCGCAGCCAATGCCCACCGCAATCTGGCGCCGCGCCCTGCTCTGGAGACCGCATGTCCACCCAGCCGTCCAAGGACCTGGAAACGTTTCCGAATCCGAACCCGGATCGGGATTTCCTCATTCAGATGCGCATTCCCGAATTCACCTGCCTGTGCCCGAAAACCGGCCAGCCGGACTTCGCCACGCTTTATCTGGACTACATTGCCGATCAGACCTGTGTCGAACTGAAATCGCTGAAGCTCTACATCTGGAGCTTTCGCAACGAAGGCGCCTTTCATGAGGCCGTAACGAACCGGATTCTCGACGATCTCGTGGCCGGCACGGCCCCGCGCTACATGCGCCTGACCGCGGAATTCTTCGTTCGCGGCGGTATCTACACGACCGTGGTTGCCGAGCACCGCGCCCCCGACTGGACACCCGGCCCGCCGTCACCGGTGCCCCCGATTCGCACGGCAGGTGCCGCATGATCTGGCGCGGACTGGTTCTGGCCGGATTGCTTACGGCCAGCGGGCTGGCATCGGCGCGGGTGACGCTGCCGATGCTCGATGCCAAACAGATCAAGGCAAGTTGCGATCAGGCGCTGGCGGTAGGCCAGGCACGGGCCAATGCGCTGACCACGCGTCAGGGCAACATTCTGCTCGACTGGGACCGGACGGCAGCCTCCGTCGAAACAGCTGTCGGCCCGATCTACGTCCTGGCCTATGTTCATCCGGACAAGGCGGTCCGCGATGCCGGTGAGGCCTGCATTGTCGCCTACACCCAGTTTGAGACCTCGCTTTATCAGAATGAGGCTCTATACCAGCGTGTACAGGCCGTCGAACCAGCAGATGCGATCGACCGCAAGTTCAAGCAGGACCTGCTCAATGCGTTCGCCGATTCCGGGGTGAGCCTGCCGCCGGCCAAACGTGAACGTGCGGCGGCCATCCTCACCGAAATTCAGTCTCTGAGTCAGCAGTTCGCGCGCAACATCCGCGAAAACGATCAGACGTTGAGCTTTTCAGGCGCCCAACTGGCGGGTCTGCCGGCCACGTATCTGGAGCAGCGTGGCGTCGAACCCGGCGGCACGCTAACCGTGGGTTTCGACTCCCCGGACTACGCCCCGTTCATGCGCAGCGCGCGGGACGAAGGCGCGCGGCAACGCTATTACACGGCGTTCAATCGCCGCGGCGGGGCAGCCAATCTCGAACTGCTCGACCGAATTGTCCAGCTGCGCTACGAGTACGCTCAGCTGCATGACCTGGCGAGCTTTTCCGACTTCGTGTTGAAGCGGCGCATGGTGGGCGGACCCGCACGGCTCGAGCGCTTCCTCGACGAGGTTGGCGCCGTGACCCGCGACGCCGAAGCCGGTGACGTGGAACGGCTGCGAGCGATGAAGGCGAAAGACCTCGGCAAGCCGCTCGAAGCCGTGACCCTGCAACAGTGGGACCGCTCCTACTATATCGAGCAGTATCGCCAGCAAACCGCGAAGATCGACCAAGAGGCGCTGCGGGCGTACTTTCCGTCGCTCGCGGTCCGCGACTGGATCCTCGCCGTCACCGAAGGCCAGTACAGCGTGCGTTTTGTCCCGGCGGACGTCCCGGTATGGCACGAAGATGTCACCTACTACGATGTCGTCGATGCCCGCAGCGGCGAATTGCTCTCCGGCATTTATTTGGACCTGTTCCCGCGCGACGGCAAGTACAAGCATGCGGCCGCATTCCCGGTGCGGGGCGCCAGCCGCGCCCAGGACCGGCTGCCGATCTCGGTACTGGTCACGAACTTCGACCGTCAGGGCTTGACCCAGTCCGAGGTCGAGACGTTCTTCCACGAATTCGGCCATGGCGTGCACGGTGTGCTGTCGCGGACACGCTACGTATCGCAGGCGGGCACCAGCGTGGAGCGCGACTTCGTCGAGGCGCCCTCGCAGATGTTCGAGGAATGGGCACGGCGACCGGAGTCACTCGCCCTGCTTCAGCAATTCTGCAGCGGTTGCCCGCAACTGGACGCCGAACAGATCGAACGACTGGATGTAGCGCGCCGCCTCGCCAGTGGCATGCGCTATGCCCGCCAGCATCTGTACGCGAGCTACGACTTTGCGCTGTATCGCGGCAAGCCGCAGCCTGCGATGGACGTGTGGAAGCAGATGACCGCGGCGACACCGTACGGCTATGCGCCCGAAACGCAGTTCCCCGGCGCCTTCTCGCATATCGCTGGCAGCTACGCATCGGGCTACTACGGCTACATGTGGTCCGAGGCGATTGCGCTGGACATGCTGTCGGCCTTCGGTGCCAGCGTTATCAACCCGCAGGTCGGTCAGCGTTTCCGCACGTTGATTCTCGCTCGCGGCTCCGAACGCCCCGCCGGAGAAATGGTGCAAGACTTTCTCGGCCGTCCGCCGTCGAACACGGCATTTTTCGAGGAAGTGCGCGGCCAGCGCAGCGCCATCACCCGCTGATCCGCCCCGGACGAACCACGGGCTGCTAGGGCGGATAGCCCGTGGTTCGGCGCAGCTGACGATACAAGGGCTTCATCCGGCCGTACATGCGCTCATAAACGCGGGTGTAGAGACGGTCGTAGGTGCGCACCGCGGCGGGCTCGGGTTCGAACACGTCGCCCACATGGGTCATGGCGCGCACCGCCGTCCGGTAGTCGGGATGCATCCCGGTGCCCACCGCCGCATTGATCGCGGCCCCCAGCGCCGATGCCTCGTAAACATGTGGCCGTTCCGCCGGCAAGCCGAACACGTCAGCCGTGATCTGCATGGCGACGTCACTTTGCGAACCACCGCCGGCGACGCGCAGGCGGCGAACCGGTTGTCGCGTCGTCCTCTCGATCTTTTCGCGGCCATGGCGCAGCGCGTAGGCCAGACCTTCGAGAATGGCGCGATAGACATGCGCCCGCGTGTGAACATCGCTGAACCCGATAATCGCGCCCTTGGCCTCCGGCCCGGGATCACGGATGCCGGGACTCCAGTACGGCTGCAGCATCAAACCCTGGGAACCGGCAGGAATATCGCGAATCTGCTGGTCCAGCACGGCCTCGGTCGGCAACCCCGTGGATGCGGCGATTTGTTCTTCCGGCGCACCAAACTCCTGCTTGAACCAGGACACCATCCAGAACCCGCGGAAAATCTGGATTTCGGTGTTGTAATGCCCCGGCACGGCCGCCGGATAGGCCGGCAGGTAGCGGATCACCTCGCGGTATTTCTCCGAAACCGTGTTAATCGTCGCCGTGGTGCCATAGCCCAGGCAAGCCACGTCGCTCGACAACGCGCCGGAGCCCAGCACCTCGCAGGCCTTATCGCCGGCGGCCGCCACCAACGGCAGGCCCTCTGGCAAACCGAGTTCGCCCGCCGCGGCCGTCGTGAGCCCGCCAAGCGACTGCCCAGGCGGGACCAGTTCCGGCAGTTGATCGGGCCGCACGCAGACCGCCTTCCACTTCCAGTCCCAGCGGTGCGCCCACTGCTGCTGGCTGTAGCTGAACGGAACGTAGCCGACCTGACACCCAACGGAGTCACGGAAGTGCCCGGTCAGCCGATGCGTGAGATAGCCGGATAGAAACAGGAAGCGTCGTGTGCGCTGCCACAACGCCGGTTGATGAGCCTGCAACCAGTTCGATTCAGCGTCGGCACGAAACTGGGCGATGGTCTCGTGCACACCGAGCGTACGGAACAACCAGCCCCACGGGCCGGGAACATTGCCCAGACCGGGCTGAACCCGTTTGTCCAACCAGAGGATCGCCGGCCTCAGCGCCTCGCCGCGTTCATCCACGCACACGACCGAGCCGCGTTGCGTTGTCAGGCTGACGGCTTCGATGTTCGCGGGATCGACGCCGGCCTCGTTCCAGAGCGTATGACAGCTGTCGCGCAACGCCGCCCAATACACCTCGACATCCTGCTCCGCCCAGCCTGGCGCGGCGGAGTGATATGGCGTGAAGGCCACCTGCGCCCTCGCCACCAGTGCGCCACCGGCGTCAAAGACGATCGCGCGTGCACTTTGCGTGCCCACGTCCAATGCCAGCACATAGCGGTCAGCCACTAACCGGAGGCTCGATCAGGCTGTTCAGAAACGGCACGTCGATGACATGACAACCGACATCCGCCCCGAGTGAATCCAGGATCTCCACGGGCATATCGGCCTCCCCCAGGCTGTCCACGACCAGCACCGCATCGTCAAACGCCTGTTTTCGGGTGTTGGAGTTAACCGTCACCAAGGTGGTCAGGCCGGCCGAACGCGCTGCTTGCAACCCGACGTCGGAGTCCTCGATCGCCACACAATGGCCAGCCGGCACGCCCAGGCGTTCGAGCGCAAGCTCGTATAGATCGGGAGACGGTTTTTTGGCGCGCACGTCCTCGGAACCCACCACCAGATCCACCTTGTCGATCAGGCCCGGACCCATGGCGTGCGCCAGAAACGGCTCGATACTCGCGCGACTGGCATTGGTGACGATTGCGACTTGCACACCCAATGCCTTGGCCTCCTCGATCAGGCGGCGCACACCGGGGCGCAGCGGAATCTTGCCGCGCTCAAGTCGCTTTGCGTAATGCCTGGATTTCGCACTGTGGACGGCCTCCACCAGCTCGTCCACCGATTGATCACCGTGCTCTGGTTGATAGGCTTCGACGTAATGCCGCACACGCTCCCGGCCCCCTGGCATGTTCAGCAGCTTGCGGTAGAGTTTCGGCCCCCACTTCCAGGCCAGGCCCAGATCCTTGAAGGCACTGTTATACGCCGGCCGGTGACCCTGCGCTTCGGTGTCGGCCAGCGTGCCATCAAGATCGAACAGTAGTGCCTTAAGCCACACGGGTCATCGAGATTTGAGCGAGCAAGTCCATATCATACGGGTCATTCCATGCCTCGCGACGACTGTACGGACTGAGTTGTGACCTACGTCGGACGTTTTGCGCCCTCGCCCTCCGGCCCGTTGCACCTGGGTTCGGTGGTGGCTGCCGCCGCGAGTTATCTCGATGCCAAGGCTCACCACGGGGTTTGGCTGGTGCGTATCGAAGACCTGGACCAGGGCCGTTCCGACCCGGCGATCGCCCAACATATTCTCGACACGCTGGCAGCACTGGGCATGACACCGGACCGACCGCCCACCTACCAATCCCGTCAGCAGCACCGATACCGAGACGCGGCAGCCGCCCTGCGGGGGCAAGGCCTGATCTACCCATGCGGATGCACCCGCGCCCAGATTCGAGAAGCGGCGCAGACCCCTGGCGTTTATCCAGGCACCTGCCGCGATGGGCTCGCGCAGGGCCGCTCCGGCCGATCCCTGCGGCTGCGCTTGGAACAACCGGGCGACGCCTTTGACGACCGCTTCGCCGGCCCGCAGTACAGCCAATCCGGTCAGGACTACGGCGACCCCACGATCGTTCGCGCCGACGACAGCTTCGCCTACATTCTCGCTGGGGCGGTAGATGACGTGCTCGACGGGATCACCGACGTTGTCCGCGGGGATGACTTGTTACCGACCACGTCGCCGCAACGACTGTTGCTGGAGCGGCTGGAACTCACCCCACCGCGATACGCGCATATCCCGGTGCTACTGGGGCCCGACGGGCGAAAGCTGAGCAAGCAGAATCACGCACCGGCGATTGATGCGTCGGAGCCGCTTGCGGTCCTGCGCCATGCGCTGGACGCCCTCGGTCTACGGCCATTCCTCGGCCGCGAGACGTTCCCGCAGAGCGTGAACGGGCTCTGGCGCGCGGCCATTTGCGCCTGGAAGGACTATCTCGCCGATCGGCAGGCGACGATTTCGCGCTAGGCGCTAGCGGCCCCATCTGGCACACTTCCGCAGTGCAACAATTCAAGACTTTTCATGACTGACGACGTTCGTGTCATCAAAAAATATCCGAATCGCCGGTTGTACGACACCGCGATCAGCCGCTACATCACCCTGGAGGAGATTCGCCAATTGGTGATCGACGAGGTGAAGTTCGTCGTCATCGACAAGCGGACACGCCAGGACATCACCCGCAACATCCTGTTGCAGGTCATCTCCGAACAGGAGGAAGGCGGTAACCCGCTGTTCCGCACCCAGTTGCTCGAGCAGCTCATCCGTTTCTACGGCGATAGCATGCAGAGCACGGCCAGCCACTATCTGGAGCTGTCGCTGCAACTGTTCATCGAGCGTAGCCAGCAGTTGAAGGATCAACTTCGCAACCGCCTGGGAACTGCGACGCCACTTCAGACTCTTAAAGACCTGGCATCCGAGAACACGCAGTTATGGCGCGCCGTCCGTCGCGAGTTCGTCAAGAACCTATCGCGAAACAAAACCGGGAAGGCCGACGAGGAAGAGACCACCTCGACGACCGACTCGTGACGCCGGTCACAGACGTTACGTGCACTGCAACATTTTTGTTGACACATTAGTAAGCTAACCATATACTGCATCGCAACATAGACAGCCGATCAGCGACTCTCTGGCGCGACGGCTTGAACAGAGTCTCCTCCAGAAAGGCCTCGTGCCTTTCTCGCACCTTGGCCCCCTCCCCCGGGGGCTTTTTTTTGTCTGTTATCCGGCGCCTCCGCCCATAGGACACACCCCCAGCCGCAAGCGGTCGCTGGCGCAGTTCGATAAACGGATGAAAAACGGCGCCGCCAGAACGAAGCGCCGCCGCCCCGAGCGGGCTTGGCGGTTGCGCGCGACCATGATCTGGCACCCGCGCCGCGGCACCATCAAATCGCAGACAAACAAAAGCCCGGGCATGCCGGGCTTTTGTCCAGTCTCCTTGAGAAAGGCGTCACGCCTTTCACGCACCTTGGCGCTCTATTTTGAGAGCCTTTCCACTTCACCCCCCGGATTCGTGGCAGTTACTTCCGATTTCCCCAAATCATGTGAAGCAACTGTTAATCGTTACATTAACGAATCCTATCGTGCTAATCAAGCCACGATATGGGATGAGCGATTCTCCAATCTGACTATTCGCCTTCTTCCAAGCGCATCGACAGACGAACGCGACCCTGCTTGTCCACTTCCAGCACTTTGACGCGGACTTCCTGACCTTCCGACAACTCGTCCGAGACATTCTCGACACGCTGGTCAGAGATCTGGGAAATATGAACAAGACCATCCTTACCTGGCAAGATCGTCACGAACGCACCAAAGTCCATGAGTCGAGCAACCTTGCCTTCGTAGATCTCGCCAGCAACCACGTCCCGCGTGAGTTCTTCGATCCGCTTTACAGCGGCATCGGCAGCGGATTTGTCGACCGCGGCGATACGCACCGTACCGTCATCATCCAGATCAATCGTGGTGCCCGTTTCTTCAGTGATCGCACGGATGGTGACCCCACCCTTGCCGATCACGTCACGGATGCGATCCGGGTTGATCTTGATGGTCGTGATCCGGGGCGCCCACTCGGACATGTTCTCGCGCGGCGAGTCGATCACCTCATTCATGGCCTTCAGGATATGCAGACGCGCTTCGCGTGCCTGATCCAGCGCCCGTTCCATGATCTCGCGAGTAATGCCGGCGATCTTGATGTCCATCTGCAGGGCGGTCACGCCCTCGGTGGTACCAGCCACCTTGAAGTCCATGTCGCCGAGGTGATCTTCGTCACCAAGAATGTCGGTGAGCACGGCAAAGCGGTCGTTGTCGAGAATCAGGCCCATGGCCACGCCAGCGACCGGCGCCTTGATCGGCACACCGGCATCCATGAGCGACAGGCTCGTACCGCAAACCGATGCCATGGAACTGGAGCCGTTGGACTCGGTGATCTCGGACACCACGCGCACGACATACGGGAAGTCGTTTTCCAGATCCGGCATCACAGCGGCAATACCGCGGCGAGCCAGACGCCCATGGCCGATCTCACGACGCTTCGGCGACCCCATGAAACCGGTTTCGCCCACGCAGTACGGCGGGAAATTGTAGTGCAGCATGAAGCTGTCCTTGGTCTCGCCCGTCACGCTGTCGATGATCTGCGAATCGCGGCCGGTGCCCAGCGTCGTGACAACGAGCGCCTGGGTTTCACCGCGGGTGAAGATCGCAGAACCGTGGGTCCGTGGTACCGAACCGACCTGGATGTCCAGGCCGCGGACCGTGCGGGTATCACGGCCATCGATACGCGGCTGCCCTTCTAGGATGCGGCTGCGGACGATGCGCTTTTCCAGCTTGGAGAACGCACCGGAAACGTCAGAAGCACTCCATGCGTCGTCTTCGTCGGTCACCAGCTTTTCGATCAGGGCCGCCCGAATCTCGCCAAGACGATCCTGGCGGGCCAGCTTGTCAGCGATGGCGTAGGCCGCAGTCACATCGGACTCAGCCGCGGCGACGGCGCTCGCCAACGCGGTATCTTCTTCTGCTGCCGACCATTCCCATGCGGGCTTTCCGGCTTCAGCCTTGAGTTCGTTGATCGCGCGGATCGCGGTCTGCGACTGCTCGTGACCGAACAGGACGGAACCCAGCATCACTTCCTCGCTGAGCACGTTGGCTTCGGACTCGACCATCAACACGGCGTCTTCCGTGCCTGCGACAACCAGATCCAGCGCCGATTCGGCAAGCTGCGCTCTGGTCGGGTTCAGGACGTATTCGCCACCGATGTAACCGACGCGTGCCGCGCCGATCGGACCGGCGAACGGGCAGCCGGACAACGTCAGCGCAGCGCTGGCGCCGATGAGTGCCGGGATGTCTGCGGGCACCTCGGTATTAACCGAGATCACGGTCGCGACAACCTGCACTTCGTTCAGGAAGCCCTTCGGGAACAAGGGGCGAACCGGACGGTCGATCAGCCGGGACGTCAGCGTTTCGCCTTCGGTCGGACGGCCTTCTCGCTTGAAGAAGCCACCGGGAATGCGTCCGCCGGCGTAGAACCGCTCTTGGTAGTTCACCGTTAGCGGGAAGAAGCCTTGGCCCGGTTTGGCCTCCTTTTGGGCCACGACAGTCACGAGGACAACCGTGTCATCCATGTTCACCGTGACGGCGGCGGAGGCCTGGCGCGCGACAGCGCCGGTTTCGAGCGTGACGGTATGACTACCGTACTGGAAGGTCTTCTTGATCGAATCCATTATTTATCCGTTGCAAAAAAACGGCCGACAGAACGTCGGCCGGTGTTGAATCAGTTCGGCCTAGCGGCGTAGACCGAGTTCTTTAATCAGTGCCTGATAGCGCCCCAAATCCTTGTTCTTGAGGTAATCAAGAAGCTTGCGGCGGTGGTTCACCATCTTCAGCAGGCCACGACGGGAGTGATGGTCTTTCTTATGCTTTGCGAAGTGGTCACCCAGTTCGGTGATCCGCTTGGACAGCAGCGCCACCTGAACCTCAGGCGAACCGGTATCGGCAGCCGAACGCTGATGATCACCGATCACGCTCTGCTTTTGCTCAGACGACAAAGACATTCATTAACTCCTGGAAAATCGGGCACGCCCATGGGTGGCGAAGGGCGCGTATTCTAGTGTGGCAATCGTATGAAAACAAGGCGTTCTGCGCTTTTTTGCCGCACAGCGCGACCGGCGGCAGAGTCGGCACGATATGCAGCCCGTCGAACCTATCTCACCGCCGCTAAAACGCGGCGTGGACCCACGCGTCCATCATCCAGAATTTCGCCGATTCCGATGAGGTCTTCCTGTGGCCCGATGATCGCCACGGTCCCTGCGCTCGGCGCCTTTGACACCTGAACCGCCTGCCCTTGCCGGAGAAAAAAAGCGGACTCCTGATTCACATGCACCATGGGCCAGTCACGCAAAGCCGTCACCGCAGGCAGCAGCAGCGCGTCCAGAGGGTCACTCCCCTCTTCGGACAGGGATTGAATCGTGTCGATGGTCACCATGTCGCCGCCGAATGGTCCTGCCTGGGTCCGGCGCAGACTTGCGACGTGCGCCAGGGACCCCGCCGCCTTGGCGATGTCTTCGACCAAGGTGCGGATGTAAGTCCCCTTGGAACAGCGAACATCCAGGCTGACGCTGGATTCCGTGACCGCGATGACTTCGATGGAATGGATCGTGACCTGCCGACGCTTTCGCTCCACCGTTTCGCCGGCTCTGGCCAGCTCATACAACCGCTGCCCGTGATGCTTCACGGCCGAATACATCGGAGGGATCTGCTCGATATCGCCGACGAACTGACTGGTCGACTGTGCGAACGCCTGTGGATTAACGGCCGCTCGACCGGTGATCTCACCTTCGGCATCGGCGGTTGAGGTGCTTGCACCAAGCGCTGCGGTCACTTCGTACCGCTTGTCGGCATCCAGCAGATACGCTGATAATTTGGTCGCCTCGCCAAAGCAGATCGGCAACATCCCGGTGGCCAGCGGATCAAGGCTGCCGGTATGCCCGGCCTTCTGCGCATTGAACATGTGGCGAACGCGCTGCAGCACACCATTGCTGCTCACGCCCATTGGCTTGTCGAGCAAGAGGATGCCGCTGACCGGACGCCCGCGCCTGCGTCGTGCCATGACCGCGCTATTCCTTGTTGTCGGCTTCGCCCGCTGGACCGCTGTTCAGCAGCGAGCGAATTCTGTCGCTATCGGCCTGGCTGTAGTCGGGCATGAACCGCAAGGATGGCGTGTGCCGCAACGACATTGCCTGGGCAACACGATGGCGTAGATACGGCGCACGTTCGTTCAGCACCTCGACTGCCTGATCCGCTGCTTCGCGATCGCCGAGCGCGCTGATGTATACACGCGCCGCCGAGAGGTCCTTGGTGACCTCGACATCCGTGACGGTGGACAGACCCAATCGAGAGTCCCGGATATCGGCCGAGATCACCTGACCCAGCACGCGCTGAATGCGTGATCCAACACGACTGGAACGGGGCGTTTCACGCGGCACGGCGGCGGACTCCTGACGGACCGAAAGGCGGAGGCCTTAGGCCTCAGCCGTTTCGACAACCTTGCGCTGCACTTCGATACGTTCGAAGACTTCGATATTGTCGCCGGCACGCACGTCGTTGTAGTTCTTGACGGCGATACCGCACTCGGTCCCGGCATCGACCTTCTGCACGTCGTCCTTGTGTCGGCGCAAAGACTCGAGCTCGCCTTCATAAATCACGACGTTGTCACGCAGCACGCGAATCGGCAAACCGCGGCGGACCTGGCCTTCGACCACCAGACAGCCAGCGACCTGGCCCCACTTCGAGGCTTCGAAAACCTCGCGAACCTCGGCGGTGCCGACAATTTGCTCCTTGGTCTCGGTGCCCAGCAGACCACTGACCGCGTCACGCATGTCGTCCATCACGTCGTAGATGACGCTGTAGTAGCGAACATCCACACCGCTTTCCTGCGCGGACTTGCGCGCCTTGGCGTCAGCACGGACGTTGAAGCCGATCACCAGGGCATTGGAGGCCGCAGCCAGATCGATGTCGGATTCGCTGATACCGCCCACGTTGGACGACACGACCTTGACCGAAACTTCCTGGGTGGGAATGTTGGCGATGGCATCGGACAAGGCTTCGACACTGCCCTGCACGTCGCCCTTGATCATGATCGCCAACTGCTTGAGACCGCCTTCGGACAAGCTCGCCATCATGGCCGTGCGACGTTCCTTGGCCAGATCCATCTGACGCTTCTCACGTTGCTTGCTCTCACGCAATCCGACCAGTTCGCGGGCCTTCTTCTCGTCCGCCACGGCCAGGACTTCGTCACCGGCTTCTGGCGTTCCGGACAAACCCAGCACCTCGGCCGGCATGGACGGGCCGATGGACTGCACCTGCGTGCCGGTTTCATCGAACAATGCCCGGACGCGACCGAAGTTCGCGCCTGCAATGATCACGTCGCCCTTGCTGAGCGTGCCTTCCTTGACCAATACGGTCGCAACCGGTCCGCGCCCTTTCTCCAGGCTCGACTCGACCACAACACCCTTGGCCGGTGCGTCCACCGCCGCGCGCAGTTCCAGAACCTCGGACTGCAACAGGATGGCTTCCAGCAGGGAGTCAACGCCTTCACCGGTATGGGCAGAGACATTGATGAACTGGTAATCGCCACCCCATTCTTCCGGAATCACCTGCTCCTGCGACAACTCGTTGCGAACCCGCTCTGGGTCGGCATCTTCCTTGTCGCACTTGGTCACGGCGACCACCATGGGCACGCCAGCAGCGCGGCCATGATCAATGGCCTCCTTCGTCTGTGGCATCAGGCCATCGTCAGCGGCGACGACCAGAACCACGACATCCGTCGCCTGGGCCCCGCGAGCGCGCATCTTGGTGAATGCGGCATGACCGGGTGTATCCAGGAACGTGACGATGCCGTTCGGCGTCTCCACGTGATAGGCGCCGATGTGCTGCGTGATACCGCCCGCTTCGCCGGCGGCCACACGCGACTTGCGGATGTAATCAAGCAAGGACGTTTTGCCGTGATCGACATGGCCCATGATGGTCACGACCGGCGGACGCGGCTGCTTCTCCGCAGTGTCATCGGAGGCGCCAACGGCTCCCTGGATGAGGGACTCCTCGCGATCGCCCTCACTGGTGCGGCGGACGTTATGCCCCATCTCCTCAACCAGAAGAGTCGCAGTGTCCTGATCCAGCACCTGATTGATCGTGGCCATCTCACCCATCTTCATCATCTCGCGGATGAGATCGGTGGCCTTGATGGCCATGCGCTGCGCCAGATCACCCACGGTAATCGCTTCCGGCACTTCAATCTCGCGCACGACGGGTGCAGTCGGCCGCGCGAAGCCGTGCTCTGTCGTCACCCTGACGCGTGACGGCGAACGTCCCGACTTGCGACGACGGCCGGCCTTGCCCTTGGCCACATGGAGTTCTTCGCGGCGACGCTGCTCTTCTTCCTGCTTGTTGCGCTGCTGCTGCGGAGGTGGCGGCGGTGCCTTGGACGCACGACGCAGATTCTCTGCGGCTCGGCGGCGAGCGGCTTCAAGCTCGCCTCGCGCCAGTTCGTCCGCGATAACGCGACGTTTTGGCCCGGCTGCTTCGGCAGGGGCTTCTGGCGACTTTTCCGCAGACTCCGTTTCAGCCGGCTTGGCTTCGCCTGAAGCGGCTTCCGTCGCGGGTGCGTCATCCTTCGCGACAGACTCGGCGGGCGCCTCAGCCGCTGGTGTTTCGTCAGCCTTGGGAGCTTCGTCTACCTTGGCTTCGGCCGCTGCCTTTTCGGCAGCTTCCTGCTCGGCTGCGAGCCGGGCTTCCTCTTCGGCTTTTGCCTTGGCTTCGGCTTCCGCCGTCGCCTGTTCCTCAGCCGCGCGCTGTTCGGCCGCCTCGGCTTCCAAACGTGCCTTTTCTTCCTCAGCCTGTCGCGCAGCCGCTTCCTGCTCGGCTGCGGCGGCCGCTTCATCAGCCTCCGGGTCGCGCCGTACAAACGTGCGGCGCTTGCGCACTTCCACGTTCACCGTACGCGTCGGTGCTCCACGCTGCCCGCTCACCTTCAACTGACTACGCTTGCGCGAAGGCACCGAGATGCGCTTGTCACCAGAAGTCGACAACTTCACCGATCCGGAACCCGTACGCAGGTGCCGCAGCAACTGCAACTTGTCCTCGTCGGAAATCGCGGAGTCGGCGCTCGTGGCCTTGATCCCGGCTTCTTCAAGCTTCGTCAGCAACGCGTCAACAGCGATACCAACTTCCTTGGCCAGGTCTTGGACTGTCATTTCAGCCATTCGAGTCCTCTCAATTCAAATCGTGGATGGGGTTTGATCGCAACACGGACTTATTCCGCTGCGGCTTCCTCATCCTCAAACCAGTGGGCGCGGGCAGCCATAATCAACTCGGCCGCCTTTGCATCCGTAAGTCCGCCGAGGCCAGCAACTTCATCTGTTGCGGCTTCAGCCAACTCTTCGCGATTGGTGAATCCTTCTGCTGCCAGGGCGTAGGCAACCACTTCGCTCATCCCCGGCAGACTGACCAAATCTTCTGAAGGCTGCGCCTTGTCGCCTTCGCCGCCGCCGATCGCGCGCGACAGCAGAACATTGCGTGCCCGGTTGCGCAGCTCCTCGGCGATGCCCTCGTCGAATTCCTCGATCTGGGTCAGTTCCTCGGCCGGCACGTAGGCGATCTCCTCGATCGACGTGAAGCCTTCCTGAACCAGGATGACGGCCACTTCCTCATCGACATCCAGCTGATTGCGGAACAGGCCGATCAGACGCTCGGCCTCATCTTCGCCCTTGCTTTCGGCGTCCTCGATGGTCATGACGTTCAACGTCCAGCCCGTGAGCTCGGAAGCCAGACGCACGTTCTGACCGCCGCGGCCAATGGCCTGCGCCAGTTTTTCGCCGTCCACGGCAACGTCCATCGCATGCGAATCCTCATCCATGATGATGGAGGCCACATCGGCGGGCGCCATGGCATTAATGACAAACTGGGCGGGATTGTCGTTCCAGAGCACGATGTCCACGCGCTCACCGGCCAACTCGTTGGAAACGCTTTGCACGCGTGACCCACGCATGCCGACGCAGGCACCGACCGGATCGATGCGCTTGTCCTTGGCCAGCACGGCGACCTTGGCACGCAGCCCCGGATCACGAGCGGCACCCTTGACGTCGATCAGGCCCTGACCGATCTCGGGCACTTCCATGCGGAACAGTTCGATCAGGAATTCAGGGCGGGTCCGGCTCACGAACAGCTGCGGTCCGCGCGGCTCAGGCCGCACATCATAGAGGAAGCCCCGCACACGGTCGCCTGGGCGCATCGGCTCACGCGGAATCAGCTGATCGCGCGGGATAATCGCCTCGGCGTTTCCGCCCAGGTCCATGATCACGGCGCCGCGTTCCATGCGCTTGACCAGACCGGTGATTAACTCACCGACTCGGTCCTTGTACGCCTCGACAACCTGCGCCCGCTCGGCCTCGCGCACTTTCTGCACGATGACCTGCTTGGCCGCCTGCGCGGCGATCCGGCCGAATTCGACCGATTCCATCGGCTCCTCGACAAAATCACCAACCTCGATGCCTTCGTATTGCGCCTGGGCATCCGTCACACGCAGCGTGCGGGTCTCGGCGACAAACACGGGGCCCTCGTAATCCTCGCCTGCCTCATCGGCCAGTGGCGCATCGTCCGGCACGATTTCCCAGCGCCGGAAGGTGTTGTAGGCACCGGTCTGCCGGTCGACCTCGACCCGCGCATCGATGTCTTCGGCATGCTTTTTCCGCGTCGCGGAGGCCAGCGCCATTTCAATGGCTTCGAAAATGATGTCCTTTTCGACGCCCTTTTCATTGGACACCGCGTCGACTACGAGCAGCACGTTCTTGTTCATTTCACCCGCCATCATTCAACCTCCGGCACAAGGCGCGCCGACTCAATATCGCGCAGCGCAAAGCGATGCGATGTTCCATCTACGACCATTTCGATCTCGGCGTCGTCACGTGCGGTCAGCTGACCACGAAACCGCTTGCGGCCTTCGATGCTGTCCACCAGACGCAGCTTGATCTCCGAACCGGCAAAGGCGTCGAAATGCTCCGGCTTCACCAAAGGACGATCCAGACCCGGCGAAGACACTTCCAGGGTGTAGTTCCCCGAAATCGGATCCTCGACATCCATGAGCGCGCTAACCTCGCGACTCACGCGCTCGCAGTCGCCGAGACCGATGCCATCTTCTCGGTCAATGTACAACCGGACCAGTTGGTCCCGGTCGCCTGCAGCAAGTTGCAGCCACACGAGCTCGTAGCCGAGTGATTCGACGACTGGCTCGATCAATGCTGTCAGTTCCCGCTGCAATTCATTTCACTCCTCAGAATAAAAAAGCCCCGATCGGTCGGGGCTCCCTTATCCGGTCCGATCGCCAAGCGCGCT
This sequence comes from Abyssibacter sp., assembly GCA_023146115.1. Lineage (GTDB taxonomy): Bacteria > Pseudomonadota > Gammaproteobacteria > Nevskiales > OUC007 > Abyssibacter. The sequence continues at coordinate 37,260 of JAGLCS010000008.1, forward strand.
CTCGACAAGCTCGCTCAGCGATACAATTCGTTCAGACGTCGGCGCCAGCGCAATCGTTCGCGCCGCTTCAGCACATGGCCCACGCCCCGCATGAGGCGCGGAATTATAGGGATGACCGCCCCCACACTCAAGGTGCCACCCGGTATTCGTTCACCTGAGCCTTGGTGCATTTTAGCCGCCAAGGCCCCAGATGTGCGCTGCAGCAAACCGAAATGACCGATCAGGGAACACGCTCTATGAGAAGTCCTGAACGCCGCTGGCGGTTCTGGGTGGACCGCGGCGGCACATTCACCGACGTTGTGGCGCAACGCCCGGACGGTGAGCTCATCGAGTTCAAGCTACTGTCCCGCAACCCCGATCGCTACCAGGACGCGACTGTCGAGGCCGTGCGACGGTGCCTGAATGTCGTCGCGGGCGAACCCATCCCGACCGAGCAGATCGTCGAGCTGCGCGTGGGCACGACCGTGGCGACCAACGCGCTGCTCGAGCGTACAGGCTCGAAGACCGCATTGTTCATCACGGAAGGTTTTGGGGATCTTTCCGTCATCGGCGATCAGCGCAGGCCCGATCTGTTTGCGCTCGATATCCGCCGCGAGCCGCCGCTGACCGATTGCGTATTCGAGATTACAGAACGCCTGAATAGCGATGGCGAGGTCGTGACGGCACTGGATGAACAAACGGTGCACTCGGCGTTGGAACAGGCCAAAGCGCTGGGTTGCAAAGCCCTGGCCATTGCCCTGGTGCACGCGACCATAAACCCCAGGCATGAGCGCCGAGTCGCGGAACTGGCCGCCCGCTACGACTTTGGCGGAGTGGTCGTGTCTCACGAGGTCTCCGCCCTGCCCGGCTTTCTCGAGCGCATGCAGACCGCCGGCGCCGAAGCCTACTTGCAGGCGTCGGTCTCGCAGTACATCGATGAGCTTCGCCGCGCCCTGCCCGGCGTGACCATCCGCTGCATGCAGTCATCCGGCGCTCTGGCCGATGCCGCTCAGTTCCGCGCGTGCCACGCGCTGCTATCCGGTCCCGCCGGCGGCGTCATGGGCGCCGTTCGCACCGCCCAGGCTGCCGGCGTGGAGCGCTTGATCGGATTCGACATGGGCGGCACATCCACTGATGTGTTCCATTGCGCCGGACGCGTCGAACGGGTCGACGAGACGCAGGTTGCCGGCGTGGTCGTGCGAAGTCCCAGTGTGCAACTGCACACCGTAGCGGCTGGCGGAGGGTCGCGACTCGGCGTTCAGGACGGACGCGCCACCGTGGGTCCCGAGTCCGCCGGCGCGTACCCCGGCCCTGCCTGCTACGGCCGCGCTGGGCCTGCCGCCGTCACCGACGCCAATCTCGTGCTGGGCCGGCTGCTCCGCGAGCATTTTCCCGCCGTGTTCGGGCAGGACGGGCGCCAGCCGCTCGACCCTGAGGCATCTCATCAAGCGCTGGACCGATTATCCATCGCGTTGCACGGCGACAACTCACCACACTCGCCTGAGCAACTGGCCTACGGCTACATCGAGATCGCCGTAGAGAACATGGCCAACGCGATCCGCAGGATCACCGTCGAGCAAGGCATCGACACGCAGGACTACACGCTGGTTGCATTCGGCGGTGCCGGCGGCCAGTTGGCCTGCCTGGTGGCCCAGGCGCTGGAGGTCTCCGACATCTTCATCCCGGAGGCCGCGGGCGTGTTGTCCGCCCTAGGCATCGGACTCTCCGAGCTATCGCAGATCGAACAACTGGCGATCGACCAGCCTCTGGCGGCCTGCGACTCGACAACACTGCAGCACGCCATCACTGTCGCGGCCCAGCAGTCACGACAGCGCCTGGCCGATCAAGGCGTAGCCAATGAGCAGATCCGGGTGGAGTACTCTGCCGATCTGCATTTTGACGGTACCGACACCACGCTCACGCTCCCGTTTGAGCGCCTGGACCGCTTGGCATCGGACTTTCTCGAACAACATCGCCAAGTCTTCGGGTTCGCCGATCAGCAACGTGCTATCCGCTTGCGCTCGCTCACGATCGAAGCGCTGGGCGGCGGACATGGCTTCCGGCCCATCGACCCCGTACCAGCAAAGTCGCCCACCGGACGCAGCATCGACGTCTGGGCCAAGCTGTCCGGCCGGCTCGAGCGGGTCACCGCCTCGCAGCTTAGCCGTGACGACATGGCCGAAGGACAGCAAATCAAAGGTCCGGCGCTGATCACGGAACCCAATAGCTGCATCGTCGTCGAGCCGGGTTGGATGGCCACCCGCCAGCGTGGCGGGCTGCGCCTGCGACAGGCCAGCAGAGTACGCGTTGCACCAACGAACGAGAGCACCGCCGCAGACCCCATGCGGCTGGAGATCATCCACAACCGGCTCATGGCCATTGCCGAGCAGATGGGTGAGGCTCTGCGCCGCACCGCGCACTCGGTGAACGTGCGGGAGCGCATGGATTTCTCCTGTGCCATCTACACCGCGAATGGCGAACTGGTCGCCAACGCCCCCCATATACCGGTCCACCTGGGGTCCATGGGTGCGGCCGTGCAGTCGCTGCTGCAACGGCACCGCAGCGTGTTAGCGCCCGGCAGCGCATGGCTGCTGAACAACCCGTATCTAGGCGGCACTCACCTGCCGGACCTCACCGTGGTGTCCCCCCGGTTCGACACCTCGGGCGAGTTGGTGCAACTGGTGGCAGCCCGTGCTCATCATGCCGACGTGGGCGGCATCACCCCGGGTTCGGTACCCGCCGAAAGTCATCGCCTGGATGAAGAAGGCATCATCTTCGACGGCCTCTGCATTGTTGATGAGTCCGGCTTTCACGAAGCGGTCATCCGCGATCATCTCGGCCAGGGCCCCCACCCGGCCCGGCAACCAGACCTGAATCTGGTCGACCTGCGCGCCCAGATCGCGGCGTGCCACCAAGGTCTTGCTGGGCTAGATAGGCTGGACGCCCAGTTCGGCGCTGCACAAGCACAGGCTTATCTGCACCATATTCTTGATCACTCCGCCGATTGCGTTCGCCAGATGATCCGCGCAGTCCAACCTGGAACTGGCAGCGTCGACCTGGACGACGGCACACCGATACGCGTCTCGCTGACACCGGACCGACATACAGGCCATCTCGTACTGGACTTCCAGGGCACAGGCACGCAGCACGCCGGCAACCGCAACGCCCCGACCGCGATTACCCGCGCTGCCGTGCTGTACGTGTTGCGGTGCCTGCTCGCACGCCCTTTGCCGCTCAATGATGGGTGTCTGCGGCCTGTCGAGCTCCGAATCCCGGCTGGCAGCCTGCTCAATCCGGAACCTCCGGCAGCGGTCGTGGCCGGCAACGTGGAAACCTCCCAGGCCATTGTGAATGTATTGCTGGAGGCCTTCGGGTCAGCAGCCCACGCCCAAGGCACGATGAACAACCTGAGTTTTGGCAACGACACCGAGCAGTACTACGAGACGATCTGCGGCGGCGCTGGCGCGGGGGCCGGTTTTGCAGGCGCCGACGCGGTGCAGACACATATGACGAACTCACGAATGACCGATGTCGAGGTTCTCGAACGACGGCACTCGGTTCGCGTCGAGCAGTTCGGTCTGTGGCGGCAGTCCGGTGGTGCGGGCCGCTCACGAGGCGGCAGCGGAGCGATTCGCCGCTTGCGATTTCTGAGCGAGATGGACGTCAGCGTGCTGAGCTCTCAGCGCAAGACCGCCCCCCGAGGACTGCACGGCGGAGGCGATGGAACCTGCGGGCGTAACACCCACTATAGGAACGACGGAACACGGCAGGATCTCGGGCCACAGGCGAGGCTCCAGGTACAACCAGGTGACTGCATCGAAATCCGTACGCCCGGCGGCGGCGGCTGGGGCAAGCCGGAGGATTGAGCGACGAACGACGTGAACGCCTCACGGCACAGTCGAAATGACCTCACAGATGCGTTCTATTCACCTGAGCCGAAAACGAAAAAGCCCTGCACTAGGCAGGGCTTTCGATTCGGTTGGTAGCGGGGGCAGGATTCGAACCTGCGACCTTCGGGTTATGAGCCCGACGAGCTGCCTGGCTGCTCCACCCCGCACCAGGGAGCGCGGATAGTATAGAAGCCCTGATTGTCATGCAACTGAAAGATTACTTCTTCTTTCAATTCAGTCCGTTACGGAAACCGATACCGCCTCCAGAGCGCAATCGAGGGGGCGAAGACTAGGCCGCCTTCGGCCCGTGGGCCAACCGCGCCATTTCGGCCTCGAATTCAGGGAGTCGCTCTAGGAAGGCACGGTTATCGTGATCCCAGGGCTGGAAGCCCGGTCGGAAGTAGTCAAACCACTCGGGGACCGTCTTGCTCAGCGCCCCGGGCGAGCGGAACAGAAAGTTCGCCAGGCCAGCGTAACCCTTCAGGCGCGCCACAACGCCTTTTTTCAAAGACTTGTCAGCGCGCACCATGCGCCAGTGGAATTCAGCCACCAACGGCCAAAAGATAACGGTGGCGAGAACCAAACCCAGCGCACGGCTGGCATAAGCCTCCGGGCGGCCCTGCATCGCAACCTTCCAGACGTCGAATGCCACGGCCTTGTGCTCGGTTTCTTCCAGTGCGTGCCAGTTCCAGATCTTGGCCATGACCTCGTCGGAACCACCCATGATTCGCTCGTCAGCTAGCAGCTTGTCGGCCATGATCGCCGTGAAATGCTCCAGGGCGATGGTCGCGGAGAGCTGCATGGACTTGGGGCTGTACAACTTCAGCTCCTCAAGCAGCCAATGCACGCGGGCTTCCATCGCGTCCACCGGCATACCGGCCTTCGCGACAGCCTCGTTGTAGGCCTCGTGTTCTCGTCCGTGCATCGCCTCCTGGCCGATGAACGCCGTCACGGCCTTCTTCAGTTCAGGGTCGGTGACCTGATCCCGATAGTGCCGTACCGCGTTCATGAAAAAGCGTTCACCCACCGGGAAAAACACCGACAGGGTGTTGAAGAAATGCGTGACGTAGGGGCCCTGCTCGTGCCAGTCCAGCACATCCCGAGAACCCAGGTTGAATCGAAAATCGCGTCGTGTGGGCAACATCTCACAGACTCCGGTGAATGTTAGTGTCATCACACAGTGTCAACGTTCGAATCGAATGTCAACATCACTTGATGTAACATTCCTGTTGTTGATGGCAGACGGGAGGCACCCATGACCGAGCACGCCAACGAACTATCGCCGCGGGCCCGCGCCCATGAGGAACCTGCCGAGTATCGGATACGCGAACTCTCGCGCCTGTCGGGCACCTCGGTGCGAAACATCCGGGCCTATCAGGACCGTGCGCTGATTCCACCGCCGATCCGGCGGGGACGTGTCAGCATCTACTCCTACGATCATCTTTCGCGTCTGCGCGTGATCACCGAGATGCTGGATCGCGGATACACGCTGAGCAGCATCGGCGAGTTGTTTCAGGCGATGGAGGCCGGCCACGACATTGCAGACCTGATGGGGTTGCAGCGAGCGGTGTCATCGCCTTGGACCGAAGAGGTGCCGCAAACCTATTCGCTGGGCGAGCTCATGAAACTCTTCCGCGGACATTTCTCGCCGCGGTGGCTGATGATCGCCACCGACCTGGGGTTGCTGGAGCAAACCGGGGCCAAGTTTCGCGCGCCAAGCCCACGCATCGTGCATGCCGCGGCCGAACTCGTCGCCGCCGGTATTCCTTTCGAAGACATGGTGAGCGTCGTACGGAAACTGCGCGCAAATGTCGAAGCGGCCAGCGAAGACATGGTTCGCCTGGTGGAACGTCACTGCTTCGACAAATACGGACCCGGCCTGCCACCGGCCGAGAAGGTGCCAGAACTGGCCGACCTCGTCTGGCGGCTGCGGCCACTGGTCGAGCAAGGCGTGCTGTCCGAAGTCGCCAGAGCCATGGAGATAGCGGCCAACAAGCACCTGGGAGACCGCCTCTCCTATGTTCTCGAGGCGCTTTACGAACAGCAAAACCGCGCGCCGACACACGAGGCCGCTGAGCAGAATCGATAGGGGCGGCTCACGCATCATCCCCGCGCCCACAAAAAACCCCGCGGTCGCGGGGTTTTGAGTCTGGCGGAGAAGGAGGGATTCGAACCCTCGAGGGGCGTAAACCCCAACACGCTTTCCAGGCGTGCGCCTTAAACCGCTCGGCCACTTCTCCTGTTCACTCTTGACGCGCCGGATCAAGCCGAGAGCCTGCCAGCGCGGCGCGCGATGGTAGCGACCTCGCGCCGGAATGGCAATGTCGGCCCAGCCTCAGGCGGCGGGCGCCTCGGCGGCGTCGCTAGCCTCTCCGGCTGGATCGGTCGGTGCCGTATCGGCCGAGGGCAGTGCCGCCGGGACTTCCAGGCAGACTTTCTTGTCGTCCTCGGCTTCAGTTTCGGCGCCGGCCCCCGACTGGGCGAAGTCGACGGCATTGGCGAGTTCCGGAATCGCGAACTCCGTGCTGGGCTCAGGCGCGGCGACCTGAGGCGCGTCCTGCAAATACGGATAGGCCACAGCCCGCTCGTAAGGGCGATCCTTACTGCAGGGTGTAGATGCGCAACCAGCGGCTGCAGCGGCGACGAACGTCAGGGCGACACAACGAGCAATCATTCAGTTCTCCAGCGCACCGGCGTCAGCCAATGCAGTCTTCACGGGCGCCTCAAATGCGGCTCTCATCGGCACCAGCGGCAAGCGGATACCGGGGCCGATGCGTTGCATCTGATGTAGCGCCCATTTCACGGGAATGGGATTGGGGTCAAGAAACAACGCCGAGTGCAACCCCGCCATCGGCGCATCCGCGGCGCGTGCTGCGGCGTCGTCACCGGCGCGGGCTGCATCGCATAACGCGCGCATTTGGGCCGGAACAACATTGGCGGTGACCGAGATGACACCGTCAAAGCCCGACAACATGGCGTCGGCCGAGGTCGCGTCGTCACCGGACAGCAGTACGAACGGAGCCGGCAGGCGGCTGCGTAGCTCGGCAACGCGCTCTGGGGCGCCGACGGCTTCCTTGAGCGCGACGATCCGAGGATGCGCAGCCAGGCGTTCTGCCGTCGTCGGCGCGAGGTCACAGCCGGTCCGGCCGGGCACGTTGTAGAGAATGATGGGAATCGTCGCGGCATCGGCAATCGCCATGTAGTGGCGATAAAGCCCTTCCTGCGGGGGCTTGTTGTAGTAAGGCGTCACGACCAGTGCGGCATCGGCCCCGGCAGCTTCGGCTGCCCGTGTCAGCGCAATGGCTTCGGCCGTCGCGTTCGCTCCGGTACCGGCGATCACCGGCACGCGCCCCGCGGTGACCTCGATCACCCGCCGGATCACGGCGACGTGCTCGTCCACGCTCAGCGTCGCGGACTCGCCTGTCGTCCCCACGGCCACCAATCCCTGGGTGCCAGATTCGATATGCCACTCGATCAGAGCATCCAGCGCGGGAAAATCCACCGCGCCATCGGCATCCATCGGGGTGACCAGGGCAACATTGCTGCCTTCAAACATCGGGTTGCACTCTCGCGAATCGGCCCTTGGACCGCATGCATTTGCTAGAATTTCGAAAACTCTCAGGGCGATGCGTGCCCACTATCGAATCGCCGCCGCCCTTTCGGGGCGCGGCAGTATAACTTAGACATTCTTCTATGCCGCATACGCAACACCTGCTGTCGATCGCGATGCACGGTCCTCAGCGGGCTGATCTTTCCCGGTCCCTCGTTACCGAAATCGCCAATCGCGGCTGCAATATCCTCGAATGCCGGGTCCACCCGGTCGGAGATCAGTTCGCCGCGACGCTGTTGGTCGGCGGCAACTGGAGCAGCCTGGGCCGCTTGGAAACCGCCCTGCCCGCCATCGCCTCCGAACTCGGCTTGACGGCGCAATGCACGCGCAGCGCGCCACGCCCTGACGACACCAAGATGCGGCCTTACGCGGTGGAGATCATTGCACCGCAAGAAGCCGGCTTGTTGCGCGACGTGCTCGACTTTTTCCGCAGCCACGAATCCGCTGTGGTCGAGATCGTCGCCCAGCACTACGACGCGGCGCAGACCGGCGCCGCGCTGGCCAGCCTGCAAATGGTCGTCCATGTCCCGATTTCGGCGCATCCGCCAGCCCTACGCGAATCGTTCATGGACTTGTGCGATGAATTGCATGCGGACGGATTGCTGGACCCCATCAAGAACTGACAGGAGCACGCTCATCAGATGACCGTTGAGACCGGACAACCCGCACCCGATTTCTCTGCCCCGGCCACCGGCGACCAAACGCTGTCGCTGTCGGATTTTCA
>JAGLCS010000080.1 GCA_023146115.1 Abyssibacter sp.
CTTTACAAGGGGACCGTGTGTCGGGTCTTGCCGGGCATGCAGGCGGCGTTTGTCGATGTAGGCCTGGAGCGCACGGCGTTTCTGCACGCGCACGACATCCTGCCCACCGGCGATGTGCCTATCGGCGAAGAGCCGGCCATTCAGGAGCTTGTTCACGAGGGCCAGGAAGTGCTGGTGCAGGTGGTCAAGGACCCGCTGGGCACCAAAGGCGCCCGCCTGACCACGCAGCTGAGTATTCCGTCCCGCTATCTGGTGTTGCTGCCGTATTCCCGACATGTCGGAATTTCCGCTCGTATCGAGGACGATGCCGAGCGCACGCGGTTGAAGCAGACGCTGGAGTCGGTGATTGCGGTCGAAGGCGCGACCACCGGGTTCATCGTCCGCACGGCAGGCGAGGGTGCCAGTGAGGAAGCGCTGCGCGCGGACGTGCAGTTCTTGATGAAGCTCTGGGATTCCATCCGCCGCAGCGCCAAGGACGCTCCGAAGGCCTCGATGGTCTACGGCGACCTGCCCATGGTGATGCGCATTCTTCGTGATCTGATGGGCACGGACGTCGACCGTGTCCGGATCGACTCGGCGGAGAGCTACGAGCGGGTCGTGCGTTTTGCGCGGCGATTCATACCCGAGGCATCCGACCGCATCGAACTCTATGACGGAGAAGGCCCGATCTTCGATCTGTACAGCGTGGAGGATGAGATCAACCGCGCGCTGGACCGGAAGGTGATGCTCAAGTCCGGCGGCTATCTGATCATTGACCAGACCGAGGCGATGACCACGGTGGACGTCAACACCGGTTCCTTCGTCGGGCACCGGAATCTCGAAGAAACGATTTTCAAGACCAACCTCGAAGCCGCGCAGTCCCTGGCCCGGCAGCTACGCCTGCGCAATCTGGGCGGCATCATCATCGTCGACTTTATCGACATGCAGGATGACGAGCATCGCAAGCAGGTGCTACGCGTGCTCGAGCGCTCCATGGCGCGTGATCCGGCGCGCAACGCGATCTCTGGGGTGTCGCCGCTGGGTCTGGTGGAGATGACCCGAAAACGCACGCGCGAATCACTGGAACATATCTTGTGTGATGTGTGTCCGACCTGTGGTGGGCGCGGTTCGGTGAAGACCGTGGAAACGGTCTGTCACGAAATCTTCCGCGAGATCATGCGCAGCGCCCGTCAGTTCGAGGCCAAGGAAATGCTGGTGATGGCGTCATCCGACGTGATCAGCCGACTGCTCGAAGATCAGTCCACCGCGCTGGCCGAACTGGAAGATGCCGTGAACCTGCCTGTGCGCTTGCAGGCGGAAGCGGTTTATACCCAGGAACAGTTTGACGTGGTGCTTGTGTAAGGACATGCGAGCAGCGCATACGCGCGCTTGGCCGCGAGATACGACGGAGCACGACCTGAATGCAGCGTAGCCGACGCCGGCTTTGGACCTGGACCGTGACCGCGGTCGCCAGCAGCCTTGTGCTTGCTGCATTGGTCGTGGGCGTGTTCAGGCTCGCCGTGCTCGCTGCACCGAGCTACAAGCAGAACATCGAGGACTGGGTCGCAGCGGTGATGAACCGCCCGGTGGATATTGGCGACATGGATCTCACCTGGCGCGGCCTGCGTCCGACGCTTCAGTTCTTCGACGTGGCCTTGCAGGGCGTCAGTCCAGTCACACCGGCACTGGAAGTGGCCGAGCTGGAGCTCGGATTTTCACTGCGGGACCTGGTGCAGGGTCGCATCATGCCCGTCGCCATTAATGTCGTGGGCGCCGTTGTCGAAGTCGTGCGCGACGCGGACGGCGCCGTGCGTGTGCGCGGCATCAGTGTTGGGCAGGGCGGCGAATCAGTGGCTGTCAGTCAACAGTTGGCCGGTCTGGGCCATGTTCAGATGTCGGACGCCAGCCTGCTCTGGCATGACCAGCATCGCGACCGTCCGCCCATGTGGTTCCGTCAGGTCGATCTGGATATAGACCGCATCGGCACAGACTTGGACATCGAGCTATCCGGCGTTTCGCAGCTGGGTGGCGGTCGGTTGAAGGCGTCCATGCGCTTGTCGCAAACGGCGGACGGCAAGCTGCTGGGCGTAGGCGGTCGGGCGCGGATCGATGGGCTGGAGCCGGGGCGCTGGATGGATGCCTGGCTGCCGCTGCCCTTGGGTCTGACCGGCGACACCCTGGAGCTGGAATCGCAATTCTCATGGACCTCGCAGGGCGAAGCCACGCTGGATGGCCGGGTTCGCAGCGGCCGATTGCGCCAGCTTGATGGGCCGGGCGCCCTGGATGGCGTGGAGGCGGATTTCGCCGCGACGCTGGACGGCAAACAGCAGCGAGTCGTCGTGCGGGATCTGGGTGTTCGCAACAGCGATGGATCCGACTGGGCGGCAGACCGCGTGGTGCTCGAGCAGCGGGCCTCTGAATCGCGGCGCTGGCTGGCGGTGCAAGCCTCGCGTGTGCAGTTGCGAAGCCTGTTGCCCTGGTTGTCCGGTGTCGATGCGTCGGGCGCGCTACCGCGCGTCACCGGCGAGGTCGAGGATTTACTGTCCGAAATCGAATGGACGGCGGATCAGCCCGATACGCCACCGGCCGTTTCGCTGACGGCCAGGCTTCACCGCGTTGGCTTGCTCGCACAGGATCAGCAACCGGCAGTCAGCGGCTTGTCCGGGGTGTTGAGCCTGACTCAGGACGGCGGCACCTTGGAGCTGGACAGCGACAATGTCGCGATCGAGTTGCCGGCAACGCTGGAACAGCCGGTCCAGCTTGATCAGCTCACGTCGTCGGTACACTGGCGCCGAGAAGGATCAGCCTGGCGCATTCGTTTGACCGATCTGGCCGCGGCCGGACACGCGGCGCGGGCGAACGGCTCGGTCGAAGTGGTTCTCGGCGAGCAGGCGCCGCAGCTGGATGTGGAGCTGGCGCTGGCCAGCGAAGATGCCACCGCGCTCAAGCCCCTGGTGCCGAGGCAATGGCACCCGAATCTGCGGGCCTGGCTGGACCAGGCCGTGGTCGATGGGCGTGTTGGCAGCGGGCGTCTGCGCATCGCCGGGGCGGTGGATCAGTTTCCATTCCGCAACGGCGATGGCAGCTTTCGGCTGGAGCTGAATATTAATCCGGGCACGCTCAGTATCGGTAAAGGCTGGCCGACCATCGACGACGCCGTCGCCCAACTGATCATCGACGGCGAGTCGCTTAGCGTGGAGGCCGTCTCCGGTCGCATGCTCGGGGTGGCGCTGACGCCGGCGACGGTGATCATTGAGGATTTCCGCGAGCCGGTGCTGGATGTCGATGGCGGGGCGAATGGCTCCGTGGATCGCATGCTCTCGTTCCTGTCGGCCTCGCCGCTGTCGTCGCGGGTGGGGTATCTGGACAAGCTGCTCGATCCCCGCGGTTTTGGTCATCTCGATTTGTCGCTGGACATTCCGCTCAAGAACATCAACGCGACCCGGTTCGCCGGCACGGTCACCCTGACGGGCATCGAACTGCAGTCGCAGCAGATGCCGGAGCCGTTCCGCGATGTGCAGGGTTCGATTAGCTTCAGTAATGACGGGCTTGGATCGACCGGTCTCAAGGGCGTATTCCGTGAGGCGCCCGTACGTGTGACGCTGTCGACGGAGCGGCTTGATGTTCGACAGGTGACGCGGCTGGCGCTGGAATCGCCGGTGCGCTTCGACACCGATAACGATCCCTGGGCGAGGATGCTGCCCGATGCCATGCGGGCGCGGCTTGATGGTCACGCGACCCTGTCCGCTGAACTGGCGCTGGATCGGCAGATGCCGCGATCGCTGATCGTTCGGTCGGATCTGGTCAATGTCGTCTCGACGCTGCCCGCGCCGTTGAACAAAGAGGACGCCTCGGCTGCGCTACCGCTGCGCGTCGAGTTTCCCATCCACAACGAGTGGCCGCGGCTGACCCGTGTCGAGGTCGGTGATCGGATGGTGGCCGATGTGCGTAGCGAACAGGACAATCTGTTCGCTGCCGCCGGGCTTGGGTTTGGCGGCGGTGGACGGCCCGGTGTGCCGGACGCCGGCGTGGTGGTCACCGGAACCGCCCCGGTGGTCGACGTGCTGGACTGGTCGACATGGTTGGGTGAGCTAGCCACTCAGGGTGGGGGTGGAGAGTCGTCCTCCGTTCGTATCGATCTGACGGCCGGACGTTTGAGCGCCGGCCCGTTGCGTCTGGGTCAGCAGTCGATTCGCGGGCAGTTCGGCCCGCAAGGCGGTGACTTCAAGCTCGTGGGGGCGGCCGAAGGCCAGCTGGCGTTTGACGGCGCAGGCCGTGGTCGCTGGTATGCACGCCTGGACCACCTCTACACCGAGCGGTTGGCAAAGATGCAGGCTACTGCGACCGATCGGGAGCCCATGCAGCTGCCGCAGAGCTGGCCAGAAATCGACATTGAGATCGCCCATTTGCAGGTGGCCGATCTCAATGCCGGGCGTTTGGTCATGAAGGCCGTACCCAGGCCGTCGGGCATCTCGCTGGATACGCTGCGCTTGCAGGGCGGCGAGGTGGATCTGGAACTGGGTGGCTACGCAGCGCGGCCCGATGATGTGACGCGTGCCGGGCTGACCGGCGTGCTCGAGACCGCGCGCATCGACAAGGTGATGTTCGCCGCCGGATTTGTGCCAAACGTTCGGGCGGAGTCGGCGCGGATCGCGCTGAACATCGGCTGGCCGGATTCGCCGGAAGGCCTGCATCTGGAAACCGCCACAGGAGCGCTGGATATCAGCTTCAGGGATGGCGCGCTGGCTGCCGTTGATCCAGGGGCCGGACGGGTGCTGGGCCTGTTCTCGTTCTATGCATTGCCCAGGCGCCTACTCCTCGATTTCCGTGACATGACCGAAACCGGGCTGACCTTCGATGGCATTGATGGCCATTTCCGGGTGAGCGGCGGCCAGGCGCAAACCGAAGACTTCACGGTATCGGCACCCTCGCTGAGCATTGATGTCGAAGGCGCGGTCGGTTTGAGTGATCGCAGCTATGATCAGGTCATTACCGTCTCTCCCGATGTGTCGTCTGGCGTGACGCTGGCCGGTGCCTTGTTCGGCGGGCCGGCGATGGGGGCGATTCTGATGATCGCCCAGGAATTGCTTGATCGGCCGCTCAATCAGGCGACTCAATTGTCTTACCACCTGGGCGGCACCTGGGATGATCCGGTGATTACCCGCCGAGGTGTAGAACCCACACCGGCCCCTGCTGCTGACAAAGGACCTCGATCGTGATGCGTGTTGCTGCCATTCAGATGAATTCCGGGCCGGATGTTGTTGCCAACCTGCAGCGGGTCCGTGAACTGACCACGCAGGCCGCGGACGCCGGCGCACGCTTGGTCGTGTTGCCGGAGAACGTTGCGCTAATGCCGAGCTCACAGGCCAGCCGCGTCCAGGCGGCCGAAGCCGAGGGTAGCGGCCCGATTCAGCAGACGCTTGCGGACATCGCTCGCAATGCGGGTGTCTGGCTGGTCGGCGGCACGATTCCGCTTCGGGTGAACGGTGACCCGAACCGGGTTGCACCGGCCTTGCTGGTGTTTGATCCGGCTGGCCAGGTGATCGCACGCTACGACAAGATTCATCTGTTCGATGTCGAGGTGCCCGGTGAGTCGAAGCGGCAGTACCGCGAATCCGACGATTTCGTCGCGGGCGGCCCGGTTCGCTGCGTGCAGGTGGACGATGTCTGCGTGGGTCTGTCCATTTGTTACGATCTTCGCTTTCCGGAGCTCTACCGTCAGTTGGTTGAGCAGGGTGCCCAGCTGCTGGTTGCGCCGTCGGCCTTCACCGCCCAAACCGGTCGCGCCCATTGGGATTTGTTGCTTCGGGCGAGGGCGGTCGAGAACCTGGCCTTCGTGATCGGCGCCAACCAAACCGGCGTGCATCCGCGGGGGCATCAGACCTGGGGGCATTCCAAGATCATCGACCCCTGGGGGCGAACCCTGGCTGCTGCCGAGACCATGCCGGGCTTCGTGCTAGCTGATCTGGACCTGGAACAGCAGCGCCAGACCCGAACGCGATTCCCGGTGCTGAGCCACCGGCGGCTTATCCACAACGAGAACCCATGAGCGATTCCCTGATTCAACAGGCGAGCAGCGCCCTTCTGGACCCCACCGGGCTGCGAGAACACGATCTGGATTCCCTGCTGGGCGCGATGATGCGACCCGGCGTGGACTATGCCGATCTCTACTTTCAGCGTTGCCGTTCCGAATCCTGGATGATCGAGGACGGAATCGTACGCAGCGGCAGCTTCGATCTGGAGCAGGGCATGGGGGCGCGGGCACTGTCCGGTGAGAAAACGGGCTTCGCCTATTCGGATGAACTCCATCTTCCAGCTCTGGAAGCCGCGTCGTCGGCGGCCGGCGCCATCGCGCGATCCGGTGGCGTCATGACCGCGCAGCGTGCCGATCAACCGCCGGTGCCGGCGCGGTATCGTCAGATCGATCCGCTCACTTCGCTGCCCACGGCCGACAAGCTCGACATGCTCGAACGCGCCGACAAGGCGGCCCGCGCCGCCGACACGCGCGTGACCCAGGTTATCGCCAACGTGGTCGGCGTGTACGAGGAGATACTGGTCGCGGCGTCTGATGGCACGCTGGCGGCGGACATCCGCCCCCTGGTCCGATTCAGCGTGCAGGTCACGGTCGAGCAGGATGGGCGCCGCGAGCGCGCACACGCCGGAGGCGGCGGGCGGTTTGGCTACGACACCCTTGTCGCCGGCGAGCGGGTGGAAGCACTTGCGCGCGAAGCGGTCCGCATCGCGCTGGTCAAGCTGGAGGCCCAGGCCGCGCCCGCTGGCGCGATGCCGGTGGTATTGGGGCCTGGCTGGCCCGGCGTGCTATTGCACGAGGCCGTGGGTCATGGCCTCGAAGGCGACTTCAATCGCAAGGGCAGCTCGACCTACAGCGGCCGGGTTGGCGAACAGGTCGCGTCCAAGGGCGTGACCGTGGTCGACGACGGCACCATGGCCGATCGCCGCGGCTCGCTCAGCATTGATGATGAAGGCACGCCGTCCGGCCGCAATGTGCTGATCGATGATGGGGTGCTGCGTGGCTACATGCAGGACAAGCAGAATGCCCGGCTGATGAACGTTGCACCCACCGGCAACGGCCGGCGTGAGAGCTACGCCCATCTGCCGATGCCGCGGATGACCAACACCTTCATGCTGGCCGGTCAGGCCGATCCGGAGGAGATCATCGCGTCGGTCGATCGCGGCATCTATGCAGTGAATTTCGACGGCGGTCAGGTCGATATCACGTCCGGCAATTTCACCTTCACCACCTCCGAGGCCTACCTGATCGAGAAGGGCAAGGTGACGACGCCGATCAAGGGCGCCACGCTGATCGGCAATGGCCCGGACACGCTGACGCGGCTGTCCATGATCGGCAATGATCTGGCGCTGGACGGCGGCATCGGCGTTTGTGGAAAAGACGGCCAGTCGCTGCCGGTGGGTGTCGGCCAGCCCACGATCAAGGTTGACGAGCTCACCGTTGGCGGCACGCAGGCGGCCTAGTCACAAGCCGGCTCGCCTCCATCAGGTCCGCATCATCGGAGGCGACTGGCGACGGCGGCAGATTCCGGTGCCCGATGGCCAGGGCTTGCGCCCGACCGGCGATCGCATTCGCGAAACCCTGTTCAACTGGCTGGCGCCTCGGCTGCCGGGTGCCCGCTGTCTGGACCTTTACGCCGGCACCGGCGTTCTGGGACTGGAGGCCCTGTCACGCGGCGCGGCCCATTGCCGGTTCGTGGAATCCGATCCGGCGGTTGCCGAAGCGTTGCGAACGCAACTGGGCAGGCTGGACGCCACCGATCGTGCCGACATCATCACCGGCCTCGCACCGCAGGTGCTCACACGCTGCGGCGGTGATTACGACATCGTCTTTCTCGACCCCCCCTTCGGCTCAAGCCTGTTGCAACCGTCGCTTGCAGCGATTGCGCCACGGCTGCGGCCTGGTCATCGCGTGTATACAGAGTGCGGCAAAACGGATGTTGCGGATTTCCCTGCCGGCTGGGTGGTCCTCAAGGACGGGTTGGCGGGACAGGTTCGTTATCATCTGCTCGAATACCAGCCAACTACCGACAGTTCCAAGGAGACGCCATGACAGGCGACAGCGTGATCGCGGCGTATAGCGGGACCTTCGATCCGATGACCTATGGTCACACCGACATCATCCATCGGGCGGCCGCCATGTTCCCGAAGGTGATTGTCGCCGTCGGCGAGAATCTTCCCAAGGGGCCGGTGTTCTCGCTGGACCAGCGAGTGGATCTGGCCCGCGCGGCGCTGGACGATCTGCCCAATGTGGATGTGGTGCCGTTCACCGGATTGGTCGTTGATTTCGCGACCGAGTTTGGAGTCACCGTGCTGGTACGTGGCGTGCGCAGCGTGTCGGATTTCGACTACGAAAAGCAGATGGCGGTCATGAACCGTTATCTCTCCGAATCGGTGGACACGGTGATGTTGGCGCCCTCGAAGGAATTCGCCCATCTGTCGTCGAGCCTGGTGCGCGAGTTGGCCCGGCTGGGCGGGAAAGTCGACGGTGTCGTGCCCGAGCCCATCGCCGCCGCATTGAAGGCGCACTACGGTCGTAGCTGATGGTTACCGCGCCGGTCGGACGTCTGTTATGGGTTGGCCTGATCTGGCTGGCCGGTACCCTTTGCTGGGCGGCGGACAAGCCGCCGGGCTTCGCGTTGTCGAGCGCACACCCTGATGCAACCGCCGCCGGCGTGGAAATTCTCGAAGCGGGCGGAAACGCCTTCGATGCGGCGATTGCGGTCTCCGCCGCATTGGCCGTGGTCGAGCCTACTGGCTCCGGCATGGGTGGAGGCGGCTTCTGGCTACTGCACGTGGCCGAGACCGGCCGGCAGGTCATGGTCGACGGCCGCGAAGAGGCGCCATCGGCGGCGACCGCGACCCTGTTCCAGAACGATGCCGGTGATGTGGTGCCGTCCTTGTCCCGCGACGGTCCGCTGGCTGCGGCCATTCCCGGACAGCCCGCCGCGCTGGTCCATCTGGCCAAGGAGTATGGGCGCCTGCCGCTGGCACAAACCCTGGCGCCAGCGGTACGACTGGCCCGCGAAGGTTTTGCCGTCGACGGTCCCCTGTTGGCGCGGCTGGCGTACCGATTTCAGGCGCTGTCGCGGTCCCAGGCTGCCGCTCGCGTGTTCCTGCCGGGCGGCGGGCTCCCAGAGCCGGGCAGCCTGATCCGGCAGCCCGACCTCGCCAATATGCTCGAGATGTTGGCAAAGGACGGCGTCGATGGCTTCTACAGTGGCGAGATGGCCAAGCGGCTGGTGCGCGGTGTGCGTGACGCCGGCGGCATCTGGCAGCTGGAGGATCTGGCGAACTACCGCATCAAGGAACGCGCGCCGGTAACATTCGATGTGGACGGCGTGCGAGTCGTCAGTGCCTCACCGCCCTCGTCCGGCGGCGTGGTGCTCAAGCAGGTGATGCAGGTGTTGTCGCTGACCCAAGCGCTGGAGCAACCCGCGGTGGACCGCAAGCACTTGGTCATCGAGGCGCTGCGAACCGCGTATCGCGACCGCGCGGCCTGGCTTGGTGATCCCGACCATGTGGAGATGCCGATCGATCGCTTGACCAGCGAGGCCTACGCACGCGAGATCGCCGAGGCGATCGATCTCGAACGGGCGCGCAAAAGCGCGGACCTGATCCCGCCGCAGACGCTGATTGAAGAAGGCGAGCACACGACTCATTTCTCGATCATCGATGCCGACGGCAATCGTGTGGCGGCGACACTGACCATCAACCTGTCCTTCGGGTCGGCGTTCATGGTGCCGGGCACCGGTTTCCTGCTGAACGACGAGATGGACGATTTTTCGGCCAAGCCGGGGGTTCCGAATGCCTTCGGCCTGATTGGCACGTCGGCCAACGCCGTGGGGCCGGGCCGGCGACCGCTGTCGTCGATGAGCCCCAGCTTCGTGGAAACACCTGACCGCGTGGCCATTCTCGGCACACCGGGCGGCAGCCGCATCATCACCATGGTGCTGCTGGGCATACTGGAGACGCTGGATGGTTCGGACGCCACCACCATCGTCTCGCGGCCCCGGTATCACCATCAATACCTGCCCGATGCCGTTTATTTCGAGCCGGGTGCGCTCAGCGAAGCCGAAATGGCCACCTTGCGCGGCCGCGGATTCACCCTCAAGAGCGCCGGGCGCGAGTACGGCAACTTTCACGCGGTGGTCTGGAACCGGTCGGCCAACACGCTGGATGCAGCCGCCGACCCCCGCGGGATCGGCGAGGCTGCCGTGCGTTCGAGCTCAGCTGAAAAAGTACTTGGTGCTGCGGCGGACTAAGGCCTGATAACCGGTCGGCGCAACGCGTGCCATCCAGTCGATGGCATGGGCGTCCGGCCCGATAAGCACCCGCCGAGCGTTGCGTTTCACAGCTTTGAGAATCGTGGCCGCGGCCTTGTCTGGGGTCGTGATGAACATCTTCTCGAAACGCGCCTTGCCGGTGTCCTCGTCCATGCCGGTCAGTTC
>JAGLCS010000081.1 GCA_023146115.1 Abyssibacter sp.
TTCCTGGCGCAGGGCTTCGGTCCAGCCGCGCACCGCGAACTTGGTGGCGTTGTAGGCGCCCTGCGATGGCACGCCGATCAACCCGAACACGCTGGAAATGTTGATCACGTGTCCGCTCCCGGAGGCGCGCAGATGCGGCAAAAAGGCCTTGGTGCCGTGGATCACGCCCCACAGGTTGATGTTGATAATCCATTCGAGATCCGCGTAGTCGGCGGATTCGACCGTCGACCCCAACGCCACGCCGGCGTTGTTGAAGATCAGATTGACCCCGCCGAGTTCGTCGGCCGTGGCATCGGCCCAGGCATGTACCGCGCCACGATTCGCGACATCGACGTGGGTTGTCGTCACGCGGCAGCTTGGGGCGCGATCGCGGATATCCGCTGCCGTCGCCGCCAAACCGGCTTCGTTGACATCGGACAAGGCCAGGTGACAGCCGTCGGCTGCCAGTCGCTTGGCCAGTGCCGCGCCGATGCCTGAACCCGCGCCGGTGATCGCCGCAGTCTTATTCATGAAGCTCTTCATCCCTGAATTTATCTCCCTGGTCGATTGGTCTTCGTGGCGGAGTATGGTGGACTTGGCCGATAGCGCCATTGACCCCGGCGCCGCGACCACTCTGCGATTCGGCGGGACGTTATAAGATGCAGGGCTCCATCGCCGACGGCCGACAATAACAAGGACACGTTTGCATGCTCGAAGCAGCCTGGGCGGATTTTCAAGCCAATCTCTGGCTGTATCTGTCGATGCCCATCACCAGCGGTCTCGTGGGGTACGTGACCAATGTGCTGGCGATCAAGATGATGTTTTTTCCCAAGGAGTTCGTCGGCAAGCCACCGCTGCTGGGTTGGCAGGGGGTGGTGCCGCGCAAGGCGGAAAAAATGGCCGGTATCGCCTGCGATACGCTGGTACCGAATCTGGTGTCCGAGCGCGAGGTGTTCGAGCGGCTGGATCCGGATCGGGTCGCCGAAGAACTCGAAGGGCCGGTGCTGGAGCTGGTCGATCAGTTGATCGACGAGATCATGACCGAGTTCGAACCGACGATCTGGGAAACCGTCCCGTTACGCATTCGCGACATGATGATCCGCCGGGCGCAGCAGGGCTCTCCCGAGGTTGTGGCCGAGATCATGGATCAGATCAAGGACAGCATCGATCAGGTATTTGATCTCAAGCGCATGGTCACGAACACGCTGACGGCCGACAAATCGCTGATCAACCGTGTGTTTCTAGAGACCGGGCGGCAAGAGTTCGTATTCATCGGCCGGTCCGGCTTTTACTTCGGCTGTGTATTCGGACTTTGCCAAATGATTGGCTGGACGTTTTACAAGGGCGACTTTCAGCTCCCGCTGTTCGGTTTGCTGGTCGGCTATCTGACCAACTACATCGCGCTGCGGATGATCTTCCGCCCGCAAATGCCTCACAAGGTCGGTCCATTCACCATCCAGGGCCTGTTTCACAAGCGTCAGAAGGAAGTCGCCCACGACTACGCTCGCTTGATCGCCGACGAGATCGTCACTCCGCGCAAGATCCTCGAAGCCGTGCTCACCGGTGTGCATTCCGGTCGGGTGTTCTCGCTTATCGCCCGCAACGTGCAGCGTGCCATCGACGAGCAAGCCGGATTCGCTCGCCCGTTTGTGGCGCTCGCAGTCGGCTCGCGCAAGTACATCCAGATGAAGCAAACCGCAGTGGAACGGCTGGTCAAGCGCCTGCCGGAAACACTGCATGTCGTGGACGACTACGCCAAGGACGCGATGGATATCGCCACCGTGCTGTCCTCGCGTCTGGAACGCCTGTCCCCGCCGAAGTTCGAGCAGATGTTGCGTCCCGCGTTCCAGGAAGACGAGTGGATGCTGATCGCAGTCGGCGCGGCCCTTGGGCTTTGCGTCGGTATCGGCCAGCTCATCGTGTTCAAAGCGATTGCGGTGACGCCGGTGATGAGCAGCGCAGCGGGGATACTCGGCTAGGACTGCGGTCAGAGCCTGATGGCCGAGCTTTCGTTCAATTCGGCGACATAGCGTCGAAAATCATCCAAATGCACGGTGCCGATCGTGTAGACAATTTGCCAGTTCAGCTTGTCGTACTCATGGACGGCGATATTGCGGAACCCGGTCGCTGCACGCATTGAGGAGGCCGTGGCGTCGCTGATCCAGCCTTGCTCGGACAAAATGCGGAATCCATCCGCCATGTCACTGGGCGCACGGAGGCCGTGATCGGCGATGACATAAGTGGCGATGTCCACCGCCTGCTGGACGGCGCGTTCCAGATTAATGACGACAATGTCTTGCAGATCGACATCGTTCGCCAACGCGTCGGCAGAAGCGGGAATTTTCGTCCGGACTCGCTCCAGACTCCGCATCAGCGACCGAATCTTGTTTCTTACGACGTCTTCAACCATCTCTGAATAACCATTTGGTCTGCTTTGCGGAGTACGGAAACGAAATCTTCCTGGTCATAGACCATGCGACGAAGGCGCTCGGCATAAGCTACAGGGTCGGCGCAATACACGAGTCGGCCTCGCGTCAGTGCCTCGCTGGCGACGGGGCCATGCTGGACAGCGAGGTCAATGACGTCCACCGGGCGGCCGAACTGTATGGCCAGATCGCGAACCAGTGCCATCGTCTGGTTCGCCGACAGAGGGTTGTCGGGAATGACCGCGATGTCCAGGTCGCTCTGCATGTTGGCTCGACCTGTCGCGAAGGAACCGAACAGCAGTGCAGCCAGCACATGCTGGCGGGCCGCGAAAAAAGAGGACAGGTCATTGACGCTCAATGAAGAGTTCATTGAGCCAGCTTAGTCGCAACGTTCAATTTGAGCACCTGATGGATGTCACAGCCGGATTACGTGAACTCGTGGGAACGCGGCGGCAGTGAATCAATCACTGTGTCCCTAACGCTGGCAGTCCGGACACCAGAAGGTGGCTCGTTGCCCGATCACCATTCGGCGGATTGCTACGCCGCAATTCGGGCAGGGGTGACCTTCGCGCTGGTACACCGATACCGAAAGCTGGAAGTAACCAGGCAGTCCGTCGGCGCCGCTGAAGTCGCGTAGCGTGGTGCCGCCTTGGCGGATGGCCTCATCCAGTACCTCGATCACCGCAGCGTGCAGCAACTGGAGCCGGCGCGCGCTGATCCGGCCGGCCGGGCGGTTGGGGTGGATGCCGGACTGGAACAGTGCCTCGTTCGCGTAGATGTTGCCGACGCCGACGACTACCCGCTGATCCATCAGCACCGATTTGATCGATGCGCTGCGATGGCGGCACGCACGGATGAACTGTTCCGCTGACCAGTCCTGTGGTGTCGGTTCCGGCCCGAGCGCATGGAGCAGCTTGTGCTGATCCACCGGTTTGCTGGCCCATAGCGCCATGCCAAAGCGGCGGGGATCGGTCAGCCGCAGCACCGTCCCGTCGTCTAGCCCGAGGTCCAGGTGCGCATGCTTGCCGGGCGCCGGCATCGCCTCCGGCATCAGGACATGCAGCCGTCCGGACATGCCCAGGTGAATCAGCAGGGCGCCGGTCGGCAGCTCGAAGATCAGATACTTCGCGCGGCGGCGCAGGCCGACAATGGGCTGGTCCTGCAAACGTGTCTCGAGATCTTCCGGCACGCCAAAGCGCAGGCGGCGGTCGCGGACCAGGGTGTGGACGATCGTCCGCCCCTGAACGTGCGGCTCCACGCCCCGGCGTATGGTTTCGACCTCAGGTAATTCGGGCATCGGCGTTGTCCTGACAGGCACAAAAAAGCCCGCGGGCCGCGGGCTTTCTCGTCAGGAAGTCCATCAGGCAGAGCAGCTCTACTTGATCTTGGCTTCCTTGAACATCACGTGCTTGCGGACCACGGGATCAAATTTCTTGATCTCCATCTTGCCGGGGGTGTTCCGCTTGTTCTTCATCGTGGTGTAGAAGAACCCGGTGTCGGCTGTCGACACCAGCTTGATCTTGTCGCGTACGCCTTTCTTAGCCATCAGACCTTCTCCCCGCGCTTGCGGATGTCAGCGAGGACGGAATCGATGCCGTCCTTGTCGATGATGCGCATCCCTTTGGTGGAGACACGCAGCTTCACGAAACGATTCTCGGTTTCCACCCAGAAACGATGATCCTGCAGGTTGGGCAGAAAACGGCGCTTCGTGCGATTGTTCGCGTGCGACACGTTGAAACCGGCCATCGGACGCTTGCCGGTGACTTGACACACTCTGGACATGATTGCTTCCTCGGGGACGGGCCAAACACAACGTGGCCCCGCTAGCGAAAGGCCGCGGATTCTAACGGTCTGTGGGGCATCCGACAAGCCCCGTGAAGGCGAACGGAGACGCGACGCCAACGATGCTATGCCGAAGCTGTAAATTCCTTACCCGGCGGTTGCAAGCGGTTGGGACAGAATCCACAAGCCGGAGGCCGTCAGGCCGATCATCAACACCAGCATGGGTAGCTGGCTGATCGCCGCTTCGCGCCGGGTTCCGAACAGGCGAAGCGCGACGCAGTGTGCCAGATAAACGCTGATGATGTGACCCAGGACGATCAATCCGACCTGCACGTGCCACACCGTACCCGCATCCGGAATGATCGTGCGCTGCATCCAGTCGGCCGTGCCGAACAGATTCCAGCCGAAACCGAACGGGTCGGAGACCAGCTGGATGATCTTGACGCCCTGGGTTTGGAGCAAGGTGTAGTAGTGGGTGAAGTGATAGGCCAGCGCAATCGGCAGCAGCGTCGGCGCGAATGCCAGCGCAAGGCGGCGAAACGCGATCTGCGCCCGAACAACCCGGCCGCTTAGCCAGACAAAGGCGGCGTAGACCGCCAGGTAGATCCATGGGGACGCGAGCAGCCAGGCCGAGTTCCACCAGCGATCGATTTGTCGCATAGCCGGAAACGCGGCCAGCGGATTGTCCCCAATCCAGTGCTTAAGCCCGGCGTTGTAGAGATCCGCCCATAACACCCGCCGCCAGGCCAGCGTGTCGCTTAGCCCGTCGAATGCCGTGGACGACAGCATGAGCAGGATGAAGACCAGGGCGGAGAGGCTCTCCGCCGGTCGGTCGGCGGTAGCTGCGAATGGCCAGCGCAGTTCCAGCCTTTGCCCATTCCGCCGATCTGTCCACTGGAGCGGCGACATGCGGGCGATCTGGCGAAAGAACACCGCGAAGACATCGGCGTACCGAAACCAGGCCCGGCTGCCGAACAGCCAGGCACCGATCAGGGTGATGCCGGTGTAGACCAGCAGGCAGGCGGCGAGACCGCGCGGCGTGTGCTGACCGAACAACTCGAGCCAGATGAACGCGAGATACTGGACCACGGCTGGCCAGTACCCCAGCCACACTGGATACCGCAGAGCAGGCCCTGCGGCCGGTCGGCGTCGCAGGCGGCTTGTGACCGCGGCTCCGAGATCTGCGAGGCCACGCCAGGGGTTGGCGACGCGGTACAGGTCCCCGGTCATGGCGGTGACGTAGGTCAGCCCCAGGACGAACACGATCCAGAATGCCGTGAGGTTGAAGTTGCCGTAGGGGCTGTCCACTCCCCAGAGTCCGGTCGCGATGCAAAGCGCCAGCGGAATCGCCGCCAGCGTTTGCAACGCGCGCGACCATACGCGGCCATGCCGCCACCTGCCTGCCCTGAGGCGGGTCAAATCCACGGCAGCGCTCGCGCTTGCGGCCGGCGAGCGTGTGACGACGTAGGCGACGACCACAAACGACGCCAGCAGGGCGCCGGTGGCGCCCCAGGCATACATCCAGAACGGTACGGGCAGGTTGTACACCCGTCCGAAGGAATGTCCGAAAACGGCTGGCGACGCGCAGGCGATGGCCGCGGCGACCAACGTCCGCAGGCCGCTGTTTCCAGGCGCGCGCACAGGTATCACGGGGACGGCGGGTACACCTCGATCACGCCCAGGGCACCGTGGGCATGCTGCCCCGTGCCGTGCAGTTCATGTTCGAAGCGTCCGCTGTGTGCGGCCACGAATGTCACCTCGGCCGGCGTCTGCTCCGTTAGCTGTGCATGCAGATCGTAGCCGTGCAGGTGCCATTCTCCGGCGCCGTCCGAGACGATCGTCAGCCGCAGCCTGGTGCCTTGCTCCACCCGGATGATCGCCGGTCCGTCGCTGAGGTGGCCCTGCGCCAGGACTAGTCGAACGGGTTGCGCTTCGGGGGTTGGCGCAGGTTGCGCTGTCGAAGAGCCTGCTTCATCGGTGGCGGCGGTGGGTGTTTCAACTGTCACGGCCGGCGACGGTGGCGTGGGTTTGAACAGGAAAAACAAGCCGATGAGCAGCGCTGCTGTCAGCGCGGCAAAGAGTATCAACGATCGGTTCACGGAGCTCCTCGGTGGTGGCGGGACGTCTGCCGCGTCTTGGCCGGAAGGACTTGGGTCATAACTACGATAGGCCATCCGCTTCTTCCCGCGGTAATCTGTTCCCTAATAACGACAGAACAAATCCGGATTGACCGGGTGGGGTGCGAGGAGATCATGGTGCGACATACTTTTGGCGCGGCGGGCGTATTGGCCCTGTTGCTAATCGCGGGATGTGGTGGAAATCAGAATCTTGGAGGCACGCCGGACGGTGATCAGCCTTCGGTGGCTGTCTGTGCTGATGGCCTGGACAACGACGCCGATGGGTTGATCGACCTGAACGATCCTGGCTGCGACTCTGCCGACGATACCAGCGAAGAGAACCTCGCCAGCGCGGGGAGCAAAACACGCTACGCCATGGCCGGCCAGTGCTGGGCGCTACGGTCCGTCGCGAACGATCAGTACGTGGTGCGCGATGGTGCGGCGTACCGGACCGATGCAGCGGATGTGACGGGCGCCGAGCCGTTCTTCTTCAAGGCCACAGCCCTGGGCAAATACGCGTTGTACGACAGCCAGCGACAGTTGCTGAGCGTGGACTCGCCGCCCGCGCTGACCCAGGTCGGCAGCGCCGATGCCACCGACGAATCCGAGTGGACGGTGCTGGGCCTCGGCGACGCTACCGACTACCCGCCGACTCCCGTGTATCACACGGAGCCCTCTCCCGAGACCGTCGCGGCCTATCGGAATTTCGTCGACCCGAACGGCCTCTACGCGGCATTCACGTTGGATTCGTTGACCACGGACACGCGCCTGGCTGTCGACGACAGCGGGGCGCTGGTGACCGTGGCGGCAGCCGACGGGGACAGTCAGAGCTTTGCCATCGAACCGGCATCCGGCTGCGCGGCTTATCCTGAGGCGTCCAGCAATTTCTCGGGTACGCCGTTCTCCGGAACGCAGGCTGATGGCACCGTGCTTGGCCACGCCGATGTCCATGTGCATATCAGCGCATCGGAGTTTCTGGGCGGCGCCGAATGGGGGCGCCCCTACCACAAGTTCGGCGTGGAGCATGCGCTAGGGAACTGTTCCGCAAGCCACGGACCGACGGGGCAGCTGGATCTCGTTGGCGGCCTATTCACGAACGATGTCGATGGCCATGCCACCGACGGCTACCCGACATTCACCGACTGGCCTGCCCGCGGCATGCTCACGCACGAAGCGATTTACTGGAAGTGGCTGGAACGCTCCTGGGCGGCGGGTCTGCGGTTAGCGGTTAATGATCTCGTCGACAACGAAACGCTTTGCGAGCTGCAACGCAACGCGGCCGGCAATCCGACCGAAGACTGCAATTCCATGAACAATGCCGGGCGCCAGGCCGGCACCATGTACGGCATGCAGGACTACATCGATGCCCAGTACGGCGGCCGCGGCAAAGGGTTTTTCCAGATCGTGCACGACCCTGCCGAGGCCCGAACAGTGATCGAGGACGGCAAGATGGCCGTGGTGCTGGGCATCGAGATTTCCAATCTCTTCGACTGCAAGCTCACCTATCAACCGGCCCGTACCCAAACGCCGGCGCAAGAGGACGGTTCCGGCGGCATCGAGAACAGCTACGGCTGCACCGTCGAAGAGGGTCAGCCCAACTCCATCCTCACGCAGATGCAGCGCGTGCACGATTGGGGCGTGCGGCAGATCATCTCCATCCACGAGTTCGACAATGCCTTCGGCGGCAACGGGATTTTTGATGGCCTGGTATTAAACCTGGGCAACCGCGAGAATTCCGGAGGCATCCCGTCCGGCGACGTCGCCGAGATCACCGGCCTGCTGAGCGGTAATCTGGACCCGGCGCAGGTCACCGAGCTGGCCGAGAACCTCCAGACCACGGAAACACCCACGGGCGAATTCTGGACCACCTACGACTGCCCGATTGAAGGCGAAACGCAGGACTTCACCGGCTATCTGTGGGGTAGTTCTGGTGGCAGTAGCCAGAGCTTCCTGTCCCAGCCCTTGTGTGTGCCGACAGGCCAGGGTGGGCGCTCCGGCGGCACAACGCCGTGCTACCCGGCCGATCTGCGTCAGTGCAACGCACGCTGGATGACACCCGCCGGCCTGTACACCTACGGCAAGATGATGGAACTCGGATTCATCTTCGATTTCGATCACATGGAAATGGGCATGAAGACCCAGGCCCTGGAACTGGCCGAAGCCCAGAACCCTGTCTACCCGCTGGTGTCCACGCATGGCACCTTTGGTGGCACAACCATCGACCAGGCGGCCCGCGTGCTGCGTGGTGGCGGGTTCCTCTATCCCAGCAATGGCTCCAGCCGCGGGTTCCGCGACGACCTGGACGAGACCTTCGGCATCTACCAGATGGCCGTATCGGACATGCCCGCCGAGCAGCGCCCGCTGTTCGGGTTCGGCTACGGCACCGACACCAACGGCTTGTCCTCGCAGACCGGCCCGCGCGGCGATTTCGAGGCCGAGGACGCCGTCGTCTACCCCTACACCCTGTTCGCCGGTGATGTGTTCGACGCGCTGCCGGCCTTTGCCAATGTCGAGCCGGTCCAGTTCCATCAGCCCAGCTCGACCGATGCCGACGGCGTGATCCAGCGCACCTGGCATCAGGACATCGACGGCAATGCCCACCACGGCATGCTCAGCGGTTTTGTCGAGGAGCTTCGGCTGGAAGGCACTGCCGACCAGATCGGCCACCTCTACAACTCGGCCGAGGTGTTCCTCCAAACCTGGGAACGCACCGAAGCCTCGCGTGCCGGCATCGCTGCCAACGGCCTGCAGGTGCCGGACGGTGTGCTGCGACCGGCGCCGCCAGAAGGGGCGATAGCGCCGTAGCGTCCGCCCCTACATTTGCCGGAAGACGCCGAGGAAACCTCGGCTAACCGGCAATGTTTCGCGTCGTCCGCGCAGGTGTAGCGTGCCTGTCTCGTTGTCGTGCCGCTGCAAGTGGCTGGCCGCATTGAGGTCGACGATCACGGAGCGGTGAATCTGTACGAACTGTTCCGCCTCAAGCTGGTTCAGTAACTGGCGCAGCGGCAGGCGGACCAGCGATTCCAGAGGCCTGCCGGATTCATCGCGCCAGGCCACGCGTGTGTACTTGCTGTCCGACTGGAAATAATCGACATCGTCCACCGGGATCAGCTGGGTGGTCTGTCCGGTCTGGGCTCGGATCCAGCGCAACGAATCCTGCGGCTGTACGCGCTCCAGCTTGCTCAACAAAGTCTGCAAGACTGCGTCGATCGAGGGCACGGGCCGCGCTTCGGCTAGCCGTTGCTGCAATCTTGAGACGCAATCGGCCAGTCGCTCGGACTCGACCGGCTTGACCAGATAATCGAGCACGCCCTCGGCAAATGCCTGAACGGCGTATTCATCGTAGGCGGTCACGAAGACGATGTGCGCGCGGTGTCCGACCTGCTGAGCCACCTCGATACCGTTTGCGCCCGGCATACTGATATCGAGGAAGCAGATATCCGGCTGCGCCGACTCGAATGTCTCGATGGCCTCGCGCCCGTTACGGGCCTCGGCCACGACTTGTAGTTGCGGCCAGACATTCCCGAGTTGTCTGATCAGACGTTGCCGGAGCAGCGGCTCATCCTCTGCAACCAAGGCTGTCGGCGCCGCGGTGCTCATATCGCAGCCACCTGGGCGGGAAACTCTAGTTCGACCTCGACTCCACGCGGCTCGCATTCCTGGATGCGCAACCGAACGGTATCGTCGAACGCCAAGCGTAGCCGCGAGCGAAGTGATTTCAGCCCCGTTCCCAAACCCGGCGTAGCCGATGCCAGACCCAAACCGGTATCGCGAACGACAATGCGACAGCGATGCTCTCGCAGCCGCACGGTGACAAAAATGTGTCCACCCTGTTCGCTGGGATCAATTCCATGGCGGATCGCGTTTTCGATGAGTGTGAGTACGGTGGTTGGCGGGCACGCCAAGGGTTTGGTCGCCTCATCCATATCGAGCGTAAATGCCAGTCGGTCGGACATCCGCATTTGCATCACCTCGAGATAGGACCGAACCAGTTCCAATTCCTGCTCTAGCGTGGTCGATGTTTGCTCCAGGCGAGGCACGGCAGCGCGCAAGTAGGCGATTAGGCTGCGCAGGACATCGCGAGCTTTGGGGGATTCGTCTTCCACCAGGCTTTGCACGTTGGCCAGGGTGTTGAACAGAAAATGCGGCGATACCTGCCCCTGCATCAGCCGCAGCTGGGCATCCAAGGCCTGACGCTCCAGTTCGCTGCGTTCCAGCTCAAAGCGCAATGCCTGTTCCTGCACGATGCTCTCCCGCTGGCGGACCAGCGCGCCGAGGGCGCCCCACGGTGCGAGGAGCAAACCAAAGACGCTGAGCATAAAAAACCCCGACAGCCGTCGCTCCTCGGTCCAGAATGCGGGGGCCGAGTCCGGTGTGGAGGCGACATAAATCACAAATACCGTGATTGGCATGGCCAGCGCGACACTGATGACCTGCAAGACCCAGCGTGCTAGCCAGCGCGGCAACCGACGTGGCCAGCGTTCCAGCAAGCCGAAGATGACCATGCCCACGAGTCCCATCGACCAGGTGCGATAAAGCGCTGCTGGCAACCCGGAGTCCCAACTCAAACCGATCGGCAGAGCTGGCAACGTGGCGAGAATGAGGACGAAGCGCAGCCTGCGCCAGTGAACGATCTGCGTCCAGCTCGCATCAGTGGTCACGGCATTGCTTGTACCCATGGCGCGAGCATAGAACAGCGCTCGGCAGAATTCCGGTGCCGGTCAGAACCGTGGCAGCCACAACATCATCGACGCGGTGGTGATGCCTGCGGCCGTCAATAGCGTTGCGGCGACCAGCACCACCGAGGTCGGTTGCCACAGACGGGATGCCGGCGAGGCCTGGGCGCGAAAATAGAGTTCCAGCACCGCGAGCGGGACCAGGAACTGGGCGAAGGTCAGAATGCTCAGCGTTGGCCCGGTGAACGTTTCGGGGTCGAATCCCACGGGCGCCTGGTGAATTGCCAGCCAAA
The DNA here is from genome assembly GCA_023146115.1 of Abyssibacter sp. Lineage (GTDB taxonomy): Bacteria > Pseudomonadota > Gammaproteobacteria > Nevskiales > OUC007 > Abyssibacter. Next base: position 11,274 of record JAGLCS010000081.1, read on the forward strand.
GCGTGAGCGCCAGGCGGAAGAACCACACCCCGCTGACCGCAATGAACAACCGCAACGCCCAGCGCCTGTGGAAGGCAGTCTGTCGCCGTCTTGCCGCGCGCCAGGCCATGGTGGCAAAGACCAGAATCAGCAACCCGTTGAAGCTGGTCCCGAGCTTTTGGGGCACATCGCCCGGAGTACCGCCACCGACCCAGATCAGATAGAGCCCGCTTAAACTGAGTACCGATGCCGTGGCCAGATATCCTCGGCCAATCCAGCGGTGCAGTCCTGCGTAGGAGCGCCGCAGCGACGGCAACAGCTGCAGTGCGCCGCCTATCACGATGACCATCACCAGAAACAGATGCGACGCGAGCACCGCATTGAGCATGGGCTCGCCGGGCACATAGCCTTGCTGCAGCGTCTTGTTCCAGCGCTCGGGCTGGCCTTGCAGCGCTGCCCCACCATAGAACCATGCCACATACCCCGCCATCAGCAACTGACCAGCAATCGCGACCGCAAGCCAAGCCTGCCCGGCGCGGTAGAGCAATGCAGCGCCTGTGTTTCGTGACGGCGCCAGGTGCAACGGAGCAGTGACGTTCGCGGGATGGGCAGCAACATTGGAGCTCGGCATGGCACGGATGACTGGTGCGGGCATGACCGCATGGTTCGCCGGGCGAGTACGGTTCGCCACCTTGATGCGACGAGCCACGGTTTTGGCGGGCCGAGCGACGGCTATCGTGGTCGAACGGCAACGCCGGCGATGGATTTAGAGCCAGCCCCGCTCGGCAAAGCTCACCGGCTCGCCCTGGCCGATGACCACGTGATCCAGCACGCGGATATCGACCAGGGCCAACGCATCGCGCAATCGGTTGGTGAGGTGCCGGTCTGCCTGGCTGGGTTCGGCGATGCCGGACGGATGGTTGTGCGCAAGAATGACGGCGGCCGCGTTGTGCTGCAGGGCGGTTTTCACGACTTCGCGCGGGTACACGCTGGCACCGTCGATGGTGCCGCGGAACAGCTCCTCGAAGGTGATGACCCGGTGCCGGGTGTCCAGAAACAGGGCGCAGAACACCTCATGCGGGCGGTCAGCCAGTTGAGCCTGCAGATACGCGAACGCGCTGCGGGCGTCGGTAATCCCCGCCTGATCCTTTAGCTCCGAGGCCAGATGCCGACGGGCCATTTCGAGCACGGCCTGAAGCTGGACAAATTTGGCATCGCCCAGCCCGCGTCCGTGGCAGAACCGTGACCGGTCGGCGTTGAGCAACGGCCGCAATCCGCCGAAGTCACTCAGCAGTTGTCGGGCAAGATCAACGGCCGACTGCCCCGTGACCCCCGTGCGCAGGAAGATCGCCAGCAGCTCGGCATCCGACAAGGCGGCGGCGCCGCGTTCCAGCAGTTTTTCACGCGGGCGCTCGGCGGCCGGCCAGTCGCGAATCGACATCAGTCATTCCCGTCCCCAGATGGTTTCTCTAGTTACGAGATCGGTGCTGATATCAGGACAGGGCCGCGTGGTCCTCGGTGAGCACGCGATTGCGGCCCGCCTGTTTGGCGGCATACATGGCCTGGTCGGCCGCGTTGAACAGAGATTCGCCGACTGCCTCGGCCCACTGCTGGCGCGCGGCACAGCCGAACGATGCCGTCACCGAATGTCGCTCGCCGTCGACAACACAGTAGGCGGATTGAGCCATGATCTGGCGCAGGCGTTCGGCAGCGGTTTCGGCGGCTTGCAGCGTCGAACCAGGCATCAGCAATGCGAATTCCTCACCGCCGATGCGGGCGACAATTTCGTCGCCGCGGGCCGCGTCCGCAACGGCGTGACCGACATGGCGCAGGACCTCGTCACCAGCGGCATGCCCGAAACTGTCGTTGATTCGCTTGAAGTGATCCAGATCGAAGATCACCAGCGCGACGGGTTGTTCATGACGCCGCATGGCGCTGACCACATTGCCCAGTGCAATGTGGAAGAACTCCGCGTTGTACAAGCCGGTGAGCCCGTCATGCAGTCCGCGGTCGCGCTCGGCCTGCTCGTGACCGCCCATGATCCAGCCAAAACCGGCGAACACGGACATGGTCCCGAACAGCATGTAAGCGAACAGACCCGGTGTGGCGCGGATCGCGGTTTCCGGGGGCTGACCGTCCACGGCCAGAATCAACAGCCAGCCCAGCGGAGCGCCAATGGCGAGCAGCCCGCCCTGCAAGGCCCGGGTGATCGATAGATGCCGGTTTAGCCACCACTTCATGCGTTCGTAGTGCAAGGCGGATCCTTGTGGTCATGGTGTCGTGCACGCCACGGTGTCGATCAAGACGGCACGGTGGCGATGCGGGGCAATCGACGTGTTCGAAGTCCCGGTCAAAGATAAGGCGAGAACAGCCAGCAGGCCGCATCGCGCACGCGCCGCAGCGGGCCGCGTGCGTCCAGCCGTTCGGCAGTCCATCGCTCGCCGCCATCCATCGCGCCGTCAATGATCGCATGCAGGCGTTCGGCGAACTGGGTGTCGTAGACCTCCACGCCGAGCTCGAAATTCAAGCGCAGGCTGCGAGGGTCGAGGTTGGCCGAGCCGATCATGGCGTAGTGGTCATCGATCACGAACAGCTTGGAGTGGCAGAACGGCGGTGCCTGACGCCACACATTGATGCCACGGTCCAGCAGCCGATGCAGCATGTGCTGCGCGGCGTAATGCACGGCGCGCACGTTGTTGTGATCGGGCAGGATGATGTCGACCTGCACGCCGCGTAACGCGGCGCCGAGCAGGGCAGCCTCCAGTTCGGGCGGGGGGAGGAAGTACGGCGTCATGATCCGCACGCGTTCCCGCGCCGAGACGATCGCCGCCTGCAGGACCAGCCGCAGGTGATCCAGATCCTCGTTCGGTCCATCGGTGATGACCCGACAGACCGAGGCCCCGGCGGCGGGTTGATCGTCGGCCCACAACGGGGAGCTCCAGACCTCCCGTGTGGCCAGATACCAGTCCGCAGCGAACGCGGTGGCGAGCTGGTTGAGTACCGGCCCGGCGATTTCAAAATGCGTATCTGCGGCCGTCGTGCGCCGGTTCTCGGTGACCATGTGGCGGCTGCCGATGTTCATGCCTCCGGTGAACCCGATGCATCCGTCCACCAGCAACAGCTTTCGATGGTTGCGCAGGTTGATATGCAATGCGGGGGGCAGAACCCGCGGCGGGTGAAAGCGCGCGCAGCGGATGCCGCGACGCCGGAGCAGTCGCACGGCACGGGGCAGCGAGTACAGCTCGCCGATGCCGTCGACCAGTACGCGAATGTCCACGCCTCGCGCCTTGGCGCGCTCCAGCGCCTGGATGACGTCCCGGCCCACCTTGTTCGTCTCGAAAATGTAGGTGGCTAGCGCCACCGACTCGGTGGCCGCGTCGATTGCGGCCAGCATCGCTGGAAAAGCCTCTTCGCCATTGCGGAGCGGCCGGACCCGGTTGCCGCCCAGCAGAGGGCTTTGGGTCACGGTGTCGCCGGTATGGATTAGCGATAAATGGGCAGATAGCTGCGCCCGGAGCTCAGGGTTTTCGCGTACGTCCGCCTGGGCGTGCGGCGACAGTTCGTCCGGCAGCGCGGTGGCGATTTGCCGGGCGCGGCTCTTGACGCGGTTGATTCCGAACAACAGATACAGCACCGGACCGGCAACCGGAAACAGCAGCGTCACGGCAATCCAGCCCCAGGCGGCGCGTGGGTCTGGCAGGTGCAGCAATGCGTGAATGCCTGCCGAAACGGCGATCAATACGGTGCCGCCTAGCGCCAGGGCCTGCCACGGGATCTCCAGCAATCCATCGCCTCCGGGTATCGTCGACCCGCCGAGGCTACTGTTCGGCGCCGTCCGTGTCGAAATCAAACAGCGTGTGCGGCTCCTCGTCGAGAATCGCCACCGCGTCGGCCAGCAGGCCCAGACCGTTTTCGGCGTTGGTCAGCACCACCAGCGCGCGGCGGCGCACAGGGTCCAGCAGGGCGAGGTGGACAAATCGGGGATCGGCGCCCCAGTGAAATGCGGTCAGGCCCGTGTCTGCGCGGCGCTCCAGCCCCCAGCCCAGCCCCCAGTAAAGGCCTTGCTGCCGCGCGACGGTGGTCTGCACACCCAGCAGCGTTGCCAGCGTGGCAGCCTCGCGCTCCGGGCTTAGCAACCACTGCAGGAATTTCGCGTAGTCCCTAGCGGACGTCACCAGGTTGCCCGCCGCGTCAAAGCGCGAGTCAGACATGCCTGCAGCGGCGAACAGCTGCTCGGCCGCAAGCAGGGGTAGCGGCATGTTCTGCCCGGCTTCGAGGGTTCGGACGAGCAGATCGTAGCCAGCGCCGGACGGCTGCCAGGCGCCCGGTGCGGCGTCGTATGACGGTGTTGGGGCGGTGGATCGCGCAGCAAGGCCGGCCGTATGCGACAGGAGTTGCCGGGGCGTGAGGCGAGCCACTGGACCCCAGTCGGGGGCCTGCGGGGCGACATCGGTCAACGGGCTGTGCAGCGACCAGGAAGACTGCCGCGCCAGGGCCAGTGTGAGCGCCGCGATCACCGGCTCCCGCAGGCCGGCGGCCGAAAACAGGCTGTCTGCGCTAATCGCCACACCGGCGGTGGAGGTGCCAAACCCTTCGGCCCACTGCAGGCGGCCATCGCCGACAAAACCAATCGCCGCGCCGGAGACGCCGTGCGTGCGCAGCAGCTCCGGCATGGCATCACGCAGCCGGTCCAGCCGCGACTCGTCCCAGGCGACGGCGCGCAGTTCCAGCTCGGAGTTCATCGCCGGTTCGCCGGGGTCGACTTGCGTTTGCGCGCAGCTTGCCAGCAGGCACGCAGCCAGCAGCGCGATCAGTCGATGAGGTGTCCTCACAGTGCGGCAAGTGACGACGAGGCGAAATGGGGGCATGGCAGGCACGCGGATGCAGAATCCGGCGGCTAGTGTATCGACAACCCGGCCGCCTGCATCGCCACGCTGGCGGCCACGCACCACAGCACGACCCACAACGGCGATCGGCCCAGCAACGCGAGCAACCCGAAGCCGATGAGGGCGATGGCGAGGTCCGCGCCGCCAGTCACGGCCGATGTGAAGATCGGATCGTAAAGCGCTGCGCCAAGCAGGCCGACGACGGCGGCATTGACCCCGGCAATGGCGCGTGTGGTGGCAGCGTGACGCGAGATCGCGTCCCAGGCCGGCAGCACGGCTGACACCAGCAGAAAGCCGGGCAGAAACATGAAGACCAGCGCGACCAGCGCGCAGAGCACCGCGGCATGTCCGGTGGGTATTTCCGCCCCGAGATAGGCCGAGAACGCGAACATCGGCCCCGGAATCGCCTGCGCGGCGCCGTAACCCGCGAGGAATTGTTCCTGGTTCACCCAGCCGGGCCCGACGACGGCTTCTTCCAGCAGGGGCAGCACCACGTGACCGCCGCCAAAGACCAATGCGCCGGCGCGGTAGAAGGCTTCGGCGACGGCTGCGAGTGTGGGGGTGGCCCCGGCGATCAGCGGCAGGCCGAGCAATAGCAGCAGGAATGTGGCAAGTAAGCCGGCACCCAGCCGAATGCCGTAACCGGTCGGGAAGGGCTCACCGGGGCTGGGCTGCAAGTTACGGCAGGCCAGCCAGCCGGCAACGCCACCGCCGACCACCACGAGCAGCTGCACCCAGGCAGCGCCGAGGCTGAGCACGACGGCGGCCGCGATCACGGCGATGGCTTGGCGGCGGCGGTCCGGGCATAGCTTCTTGGACATGCCCAGCACAGCGCTGGCCACCACCGCCAGCGCAACCAGCTTCAAGCCATGGATCACCGCCATTCCGACGGGCCCTTGCAAGGCCGGAGCGATGGCTGCGAACAGCACCAGGAGAATGGCCGATGGCAGGGTGAATGCGACAAACGCGGCGAGCGCACCGCGCCAACCACCCCGCAGCAGGCCCAACGTAAAGCCGAGCTGGCTGCTGGCCGGGCCAGGCAGAAACTGGCAGATCGCCAGCAACTGGGAAAACTGGCTCTCGGTGACCCAGCCGCGCCGTTCGACCAACTCCGCGCGGAAATAGCCGAGGTGGGCGATCGGACCGCCGAACGAGGTCAACCCAAGCTTGAGGAAGGCAAGAAACACCTCCCGCGCGGAGCCATGCGAGCGCGGCGACTGGGTGTTGGTGTCGTCGATCATGGGGCTTTTCGTCCGTCGGGACCGGTTGGCGTGCACGGGGTCACGGGGCACAGCGCTGCTTCGAGGATCGCACGGTCACTTGACGGTTTGGCGACGCCGCTCAGTCATCCGCGATCAGCCGTTTGCCCAGACTCACCGCTGCATCCACCTGGTAGCCGAGGCGCTGATAAAAGGCGAGGGCGGCCGGATTCTCTGCACGGACTTGCAGGTTGAGCTTGGGGCAGCCCAGCTCAACCAGCCGTTGTTCGACCGCCCGCATCATCTGCCGTCCATAGCCCTGCCCCCGACATGCCGGCGCGACGGCCAGATAGTTCACCCAGCCACGGTGGCCGTCGTAGCCAGCCATGGCGCTGGCCACCAGCACGCCGCCGGATTCGCCGACCAGAAACAGTTCGGCCTGCGTGGTCAGCTTGCGCTGGATGTCGCGGCGGGGGTCGTTCCAGGGGCGAGTGAGTTCGCAGTTGGCCCACAGCGCGACCACGGCGTCTTCATCGGGCGGTGCAAAGGCACGAATGCTCAGGGCAGGCATGGTGGCGCTGCAGCGGCTGGCTGCTATTGGTCGTTCGTGGTGGCCTGCTCGCCGCGCAGGCTGGCGGCGACGCTGAGCAAGGCGTCCGGGTCCATCCGCACCTTGTAGTCGGCATTCGAGTAGCGATAGCGGATCACGCCGCCGGTATCCACCAGAAGCACGGTCGGGACTGGCAACAAGTGGTGGTCATGACCCGAGGCGGCCTCCAGGTCGATACCGTAGCCCTTGTACTGCTCGATGGTGGCGTCGTCCACACGAAACGCGATGCCTAATGCCCGGATCAACCGTGCGGCCGCATCCGACAGCAAACGATAGTCGACCGGCGTCTTGTTCAGGCCCTCCCGCAGCGATTCCGGGCGATCGGGGCTGACCGCCACCAGGCGGTAGCCCAACGCGTCCAGGTCATCCTGAATCAGTCGCAACTCGGCCAGTTGCCGGTTGCAATAGGGACACCAGCCGCCACGGAAAAACACCATCACGGTGGGCGTGCCGGCCAGCGCTTCGCGCGCACCGATGGACGCGCCTTCAATGGTTTGTACCTGAACATCGGGCAGGGGCGTGCCCACGGCAATGGGGTCGATGTCCTCGGCGCGGTCGGGTGTGGCCAGCAACGCGAAAGGCCAGCAAAGCAGAAGGGCTAGAACGCGGGCGCGCATGGCGGATCTCCAGAAAATGAGTACGGGGCAAGGTCATGGACCGGGCCGGTGCCACGACTGTCACAGTCGGTCGGTCTGAGGCGTGCAGTTCGAGGCATGTTATCGCTCGGTGGCGGCGAGCGGGGCGCGCGCCTGCCTTCGCGGGCCATGCGACCGGAAAACTGGTTCTGGCCTCGCGCTACAATTCGCCCGACCATACTTTTCCGGAGCGGCAATGTCCGCACAACCCAATGTTCTGCTGGGCGTTTGCGGTGGTATCGCAGCGTACAAGACAGCCGAGCTGACGCGCCGGCTGATTAAGCAGGGCGCCAACGTGCAGGTCGTGATGACGACCAACGCCGAGCGTTTCATCACGCCCCTGACCTTGCAGGCCTTGTCCGGCAATGCCGTGCGAACCAGCCTCTGGGACCACGCGGCCGAGCTGGGCATGGGGCACATCGAACTGGCGCGCTGGGCGGATCTGGTCGTGATCGCGCCGGCCAGTGCCGATTGCCTCGCCCGTCTGGCGACAGGGCAATGCAATGATCTGCTGACCACGTTGTGCCTGGCGACCACCGCTCCGATTCTCGTCGCGCCGGCGATGAACACGGTGATGTGGGAGCACCCGGCGACGCGGGCCAACATGCAGACACTTGCCGAGCGCGGTGTCAGCGTTGTGGGGCCGGGCGTCGGTGAACTGGCCGAGCGCGAATCCGGTCCGGGACGCATGAGCGAGCCGTCAGAGATTGTCGAGGCGATCAACGCCTGCGTTGGCGTTGCGGCCGCCGATGGGCCGATGCGCCATCGCGGCGTGCTGATCACGGCCGGACCAACCCGGGAGCCGCTGGACCCCGTTCGATTTCTGACCAATCGCTCATCCGGCAAGATGGGTTTCGCCGTCGCCGCGGCCTGCGC
>JAGLCS010000082.1 GCA_023146115.1 Abyssibacter sp.
AAGTCGGTCAAGGCCAAGGCCACGGCCGAGTTCAACAAGCTGAAGATGATGTCGCCGATGTCTGCCGAGGCCACAGTGGTCCGCAATTATCTCGACGCCATCACCGGCGTGCCGTGGAAGAAGCGGACCAAGACACGTATCGACGTCGAACGGGCGCAAGATCAGCTCGACGAGGACCACTACGGTCTGGAGTCGGTCAAGGAACGGATCCTCGAGTACCTCGCGGTTCAGAGCCGGGTGCGCAAGCTGCGCGGGCCGATTCTGTGTCTGGTCGGCCCGCCTGGCGTGGGCAAGACCTCCTTGGGGCAGTCCATTGCGCGGGCGGTCAATCGCAAGTTCGTCCGCATGAGCCTGGGCGGCGTGCGCGACGAAGCGGAGATCCGTGGGCATCGCCGGACCTACATCGGCTCCATGCCGGGCAAGATTGTTCAGAATCTGACCAAGGTCGGCGTGCGCAATCCGCTGTTCCTGCTCGACGAAATCGACAAGATGGCGATGGATTTTCGCGGTGATCCGGCATCGGCCTTACTGGAAGTGCTTGATCCCGAGCAGAACAACACGTTCAACGACCATTATCTGGAAGTGGATTTCGACCTGTCGGATGTGATGTTCGTCGCCACCGCCAACACCCTGAACATTCCAGGGCCATTGCTAGATCGCATGGAAGTGATCCGCTTGCCGGGTTACACCGAGGATGAAAAGGTCAATATCGCGCAGCGGTACCTGTTGCCGAAGGCGATCAAGGACAATGGCCTGAACGCCGACGAGCTATCGGTCTCTGAAGGCGCGGTGCGTGATGCCGTGCGTCTGTACACGCGCGAAGCCGGCGTCCGTAATCTGGAGCGGCTGATGAGCAAGATCGCGCGCAAGGTCGTCAAACAACTCGTTGAAGACCCTAAGCGTGGGCCGCTCCATGTCACGGTTCGCAACCTGAACAACTATCTCGGCGTTCCGCAGTTCCGTTTCGGCCAGGCCGAGGAAGAGAACCGGATCGGGCAGGTGACCGGGCTGGCCTGGACCGAGGTCGGCGGCGAGTTGCTAACGGTCGAAACGGCCGTCGTCCCGGGCAAGGGGCGGTTGACGCATACCGGTAGTCTGGGTGACGTCATGAAGGAGTCCGTGCAAGCGGCGCTCACCGTGGTGCGCAGTCGCGCGGCTGCGTTGGGGGTTGCGCCGGACTTTCAGCACGAGATGGATATTCACGTTCACGTGCCGGAAGGGGCCACACCAAAAGATGGGCCGTCGGCCGGTATCGCGATGGCGACTGCGCTGGTGTCTGCGCTAACCAAGATTCCGGTGCGCGCGGAAGTGGCGATGACCGGTGAGATTACGCTGCGTGGCGAAGTGCTGCCGATTGGCGGCTTGAAGGAGAAACTGCTGGCCGCGCACCGTGGTGGAATCAAGACAGTAATGATTCCGCACGAGAACACCAAAGACCTCGCGGAGATTCCCGCGAACATCAAGAACAAGCTCAATATCGAGCCTGTTCGCTGGATTGACGATGTTCTGAAGCTGGCGCTTGAGCATTTGCCGGAGCCGGCCGAGTCGGAGCACCCGCCATCGGCGGCAACGGAAGGCGGCAAGGAGCCGGTTCGAGCCCATTGATCGATCAGTTGCCAAAAAACCGCGTCATTTCGCGGTTTTTCGGTTGACGCTCTTCTCGGCACGCTGCTATAAAACGCACAAGCCCGAGGCTTGGGCGAACGAAGTTTCAAGGGATGGAGAACACACGCCGGTCAGGGATGCCGACCGAACATTCGCAGCGCGGCCGCTGCGTCGGTGGGGCTTTCTAATCACAAGACCCTTGGAATGCACAGTGAGTGCGATGCACGGATGCGCATCCACCGTATACACACGTAATTGAGGGGATCCTCGTACTATGAATAAGACTGAACTCGTCCAGCTGGTCGCCGAATCCGCTGACCTTTCGAAGGCTGATGCCACCAGCGCCGTCGACGCAGTATTTGATGGCATCACCGCTTCCTTGAAGAAGGGTGACAAGGTTTCGCTCGTGGGTTTCGGTACCTTTGCTGTTCGCGACCGCGCCGCCCGTACTGGCCGCAACCCGAAGACTGGCGAGACCATCGAAATCGCTGCAGGCAAGACGCCTGGATTTAAGGCTGGTAAGGCGCTCAAAGACGCGATAAAATAACTCGCGTCGGGCAGGTGCCCAACGAAAACCCAGGCGGTTCACCGTCTGGGTTTTCATTTCCGGGTGCTTAGCTCAGCTGGTAGAGCGTCGCCCTTACAAGGCGAATGTCGGCGGTTCGATCCCGTCAGCACCCACCAGTCAAACGAGAACAGTTTCAGTTTCGCGGAGCGGTAGTTCAGTTGGTTAGAATACCGGCCTGTCACGCCGGGGGTCGCGGGTTCGAGTCCCGTCCGCTCCGCCATTTTCGAACCGGCGCCTCAGGGCGCCGTTTCTTTATCGGCCTTCGCTATGCTGCAGTCTATCCGTGAGTCCACGTCCGGGCCTTTTGCCTGGATTGTCGTCGCGATCATTGTTGTTCCGTTTGCGTTCTTCGGCATCGAAACCTTCCGGTCAGGCGGTGGTGACGGCACGGTTGCCAAGGTCGGTGACGAGAAGATCACTCAACGGCAGCTACAGGCCGGTTACGAGCAGCGATACCAGCGGCTGCAATCGATGATGGGTGAGAGTTTTGACCCGTCTATCATTCAGGGGCCGCAGTTTCGGCGCCAGGTGCTCGAGGAGATGATCCGCGAGCAGGTCGTGACGCAGTACGCTAAAGATAGCGGCCTGCGCGGGACCGATGACGCGGTGTTTGAATATCTCCGTGAGATACCCGCGTTCCAGGCGGATGGGGCATTTTCGCCGCAGGCTTACCGCGATACCTTGGCGGCCAATCAGCGCCAGCCCGATGCCTTCGAGGCGCAGGTGGCGGATTCGATTGCGATCGACCAGCTACAGAGGGGATTGATCGATTCCGCCTGGGTTGCGCCCGGTGAAATCGATCTCGCATACCGACTCGACCACCAACGCCGCCGCTTCGAGCTGGTCACGCTGACGCTGGATGACTACCGGGAGTCGGTGGATATCACCGATCAGGCCGTACGCGAACGCTACGACAACGAGCCCCAGCGATTCACCACTCCAGAGCAGATCAAGCTTGCGTATCTTGAGGTGAATCAGTCGCAGCTTGCGCCTGCGGATGAGCCCACCGAAGACATGCTGCGCGAGGTTTACGAGCAGCAGAAGGGTCGTTTCACCACAGCGGAAGCGCGCAAGGCGTCGCATATCCTGATCAAGACCGATGAGCGTTCCTCATCGGAAGCGAGATCACTCGCCGAGCAGGCGCGTGGCCGCATTGTCGATGATGGCGAAGCCTTCGGTGAGGTTGCGCGCGAGCTGTCCGAGGATGCCGGTTCCGCGGCCACAGGCGGTGACTTGGATTGGGTCGAGCGCGGGGTGATGGTGCCCGGGTTCGAGGATGCTTTGTTCGCGATGGACAAGGGCGCCGTGAGCGAGCCCGTGGAAACGGAATTCGGATGGCACCTGATCAAGGTTGAAGACATTCGTGCCGAGCAAACCAAGCCGTTTGATGACGAGACCGTGCAGCAGCGGATTCGCGAGATTCAGGCGCGCGATGCGGCCGGTGAACGCTTCCAGACGCTGACGGAAGAGCTTGAAACCTTGGCTTTTGAATCTGTGGATTCACTAGGGCCCGCCGCAGAGGCCACCGGGCTCCAGATCGAACAGACTGATTGGTTCGCCCGCAATGGCGGCGCTGGAATCGCGGCGAATCCGGACGTGCTCGACGCCGCGTTCTCGCAGCTGGTGCTGGAGCAGGGCGAGAACAGCCGCCTGATCGAGCTCGAGCCAGGCCGGGTGGTGGTTGTTCGCGTTGCCGAGCGGCAGCCGGAAGAGCAGAAGCCGTTCGACGACGTGCAGGCACAAATACGGGCGGAGCTGGTCGATGAGGCGGCGCGTGAGCAAGCGCTGGCCGCGGCCGACCGTTTGCTGACATCACTGAAAGACGTTGGGTCCATGCAGGCGGCGCTGGCCGCTCAGGACATGGACAAGGCCGTGGTCGACTCCGGCATGATCGAACGTTCCGATACTGAAGGACGGGAGGGCGCGCGTCTGGATCCTCGCGTGGTCCGCGCGGTTTTTGGTGAGGCGCGTCGCAGTGCCGGTTCGCCCGACGGTGCAGGTCAGTTAACCGGCGCGGGCGGTGACATCGTGGTCTATCAGCTCACGGCGGTGGAGAATCCCATCGTTCCCGAAGACGGTAGCGAGCGGGAAATCATTGCCAATCGGGCCTCTTCAGTTGCAGCGCGGCAGGAAATGGCCGCTTGGGAAGCGGCGATTCGTGCACAGACCAAGGTCCGTGTGAACGAAGACGTACTTGCCGAGCAGACCGAGCAGAGTACGCCGTACTGATCACGACCCGCCTGCAGGCGGGTCGCTAGACACGCCGGTTCGTCGCCGAACGAGATATAAAAAAGCCGACCTCAGTGCTTTCTGGGGCCGGCTTTTTACTGCGGCAGACTACGGAGCGACGACTTAGCCGATATCCGCGTTCGGCATACCCTGAATGTGGTAGCCGGCATCGACGTAGATAATCTCGCCGGTAATGCCGGACGCCAGATCACTGCACAGAAAGGCTGCGGTGTTGCCGACTTCCAGTGGTTCCACGTTGCGGCACAACGGGGAAGCCTGGGCGGTGGCATTGAGCATGTCGCGGAATCCTGAGATCCCCGCCGCGGCCAGGGTCTTGATGGGCCCGGCCGAGATGCCGTTGACTCGAATCGCCTTGGGTCCCAGTTCGGCGGCCATGTAGCGGACGGCGGATTCCAGGCTAGCCTTGGCGGGGCCCATGACGTTGTAGCCGGGTAGGGCGCGCTCGGCGCCCAGATAAGTCAGCGTCAGCATTGCGCCGCCTGATTCCGGCATCAGCGGATAAAAGGCCTTGCCCATGGCTGCAAAGCTGTACGCGCTAATGTCATGGGCGATCGAAAACCCTTCGCGCGTCACCGATTCCAGAAAGCCGCCCTTGAGCAACTCGCGTGGCGCAAAACCGATGGAGTGGATAACGATATCCACGCCGCCCCAATGGCTTTCAAGCGCCTTGGCGGCGTCGGCGATCTGTTCATCCGATGACACATCCAGCGGCAGGCACAGTTCCGCAGCATATTCCGACGCGGCTGCTTCGACGCGGCTTTTGAGCTTGTCGCCAGCGTAGGTCAGCGCGAGGCGGGCCCCCTGCGCATGCATCGCTTGGGCAATGCCCGACGCGATGGATCGGGGACTGGCGATTCCCGTGATCAAGGCACGCTTCCCTGCGAGAAATCCACTCATATGTCGGCTCCGGTAGCCGGCGCCGCTGGACTACGATGCATGGAATGCAGCAGGGCGCCTGGGTTCGTTGGTGGTCGGATGGCTCGGAATTAGCCCGGTTCGAAGAATAGCGGGTAATCCAAGGTGATCGGGGGCACCGACTTGGCGCCGAAATTCATGAGCCGAATCCGGTTGAGTATCTTGCTTTCGAGATCGGCGTCATCGAGCTGCGATTCGAGGATTTCCACGGCACTGACGGCGCCGCTAGGGGCGATCGTCAATCGCACGACAACCTTGCCGGACAGCGTCGGATTGCTGCGTCTTGCACGGTTGTAGATGCTGTAAAACGCGCCCTTGGTGCGATCGAACACGATTTGTATTTCGTCGATCGGACGTCCCTTGCCCGGCGCGCTGCCACCGGAACCGCGAGCGGGTGCGCCACCGCCGCCACCACCACCGGCTGCAGGTCCTTGCACGCGCGTGGTCTGGCGGGATTCGAGGCCGGTTCCGCCGCCATCGCGGGCAATCTGGCTGGTGTCGATGCCGGAACTGCCAGAGCTCGCGCTGGACAGTAGTTCGGAAGCTGAACTACCGGAGCCCGAACGGCGCGCTCCACCGGCTGCGGTCGGCGCCGCCGTGACCAGGGCTTGCGGGTTGGTCAGCGCCGCGGTTGATTCCTCGGTGCGCAGGTCAGCGAAAGCGTCGCGGATCTGTGAGATGCCGCTGGCTTCGGCGCGCTCACGCGCTTGCTCCACCTGCGTCTCACGTGTCGGCTCGGGGGCGGGCTCGGGCTGAGGTTGTTCCTGTTGGCGAGGCTGTTCCGGTTCGGGTTCCGGCTCAGGCTCGGCCTCTTCCGGCTCCTCGGCCGGCTCTTCCTCGGCAGCGGGTTCCGGGGCGGGCGTTTCCGCCTTGGGGCCGGGCGGGGCGCGCTGCAGCAACAGGCGGGCATAACGATCCGACAGTTCGTCACCCACGCCGTCTTCGTCGCCTGCTGTCCTTACGAACTGAATGGCGAGAGACAGGACCAGGAACACGACGAGTGTGATGGCGAGGATCCGATTGAATCGCCGATCCGTCTCGTCAACGCCCAGTGTCCAGGCAGAATGGAGGGCATAGCTCGCGGTCATGCGTCCGGTCCGGATTCGATTTCGGTCTTCTGAAGAATGGCCAGCGATATCGCGGCGTATTCGGCTTGCGTGCAGGCTTGCATGACCCGACGAATCACCTTGTAGGGAATGCTGCGGTCAGCCAGGACCGTGACTTCGCCGCGGCCTTGCGTTTCGGTGCCGTCGTCAAACTGCATGAGCTTGGTCGGGATGGACTCCAGCTTCATGCGCACGGCGTCGAGCTGCTCTGCATTCTCCGCGTCCGCGAGGGTCATCGCAGGTTCGCCGTTCACGAGAATATCGGTTCGCGTGATCATCACGCTCACGGTTTCGCCGGCCTTGGTGTCCTCAAAGGCCTCAGGCAACTGCAACTGCTTTGCGCTGGGCAGTGTTTCGACCGCAGACGAGTTCACCAGCAGGAAAAACACCAGGATGGTGAAGATGTCCATGAGCGAAATCATGTTCATCGAGGCAACGCGTCCTTTTTTCGCATTGCGCTCGCGCATGCGCTTGGCGCGGCGTGATTCCTTCATCCGTTGCTCTCGGTTGCGCGTGGCGGGGCATCGCCGATCGCGACATCAGGAAACAGGGGGGTGCGTTCGGATACGGACACGGTGTTTTCGTCCGGCAGTTTCATGCGCACGGCGTCCATCACCTGGATGAGCTGGTCGTAATCCACATCTGGCTCTAGCAAAACGGTCACGCTGGTTACCTCGGCCGGGATGCGCTCGCGCACCTTCACGACCAGGCTATTGACCGCCTGCAGATCAAATCCGGATTCAGTCAGCTCGAAGGATTGCAGCACGCTGCCGCTGACCACGACTTGGAGTTGGTCCGTGCGAACGATCACCGAGAGGCGTGGGGTGTCGTTCTCGGGCGGAACCGCGTCCGTGTCGGGGGCGGGGAGTGCGAGCTGCAGAACCGCAAGTCGCGAGAACACCGCCGTGATCAACAGAAACGGCACGAGAATGACCATCAGGTTCATGAAAGCCGTGATGTTCATTTCGGCCGGATCGCGTCGACGCATCCGGTGTAGCCGCGAGGTGATCATGCGGGTTCAGTGGTCCGGGTGGTGTTCAGGAACTTCACGCTGGCCATTTCAATGCTGTCTACGAGCGCCGTCGTGCGGGTTTGCAGGATGGCGTGTAGCAGAAGCAGCGGAATGGCAACAATCAGGCCGAAGGCTGTGGTGTTCATCGCCACGGAGATGCTGGCAGACAGCAGATCAGCCTTTTCCGCCGGGTTGACGTTGGCCACCGCGGTAAAGCCTGCGATCAGGCCCATGATGGTCCCCAGCAATCCGAGCAGGGTTGCCACGTTCGCGAGCACGGCCAGGTAGTGCGTCCGTTTTTCGAGCTGAGGCGTGACTTCCAGCAGACTTTCCTCCATGGACATTTCGACGTCCTGGCGGTTGGTGCTGGTTCGCAGGCGGCTGATGCCGTAGGCCAAAACTTGTCCTACGGCGGCGTCCGACTTGCTGGCGACCTCAAAGGCCCCGGCATAGTCGCCGTTCGATAACAGCGGCTGGAGCTTCTCCCAGAGTTTACGGTTACCGGATTCCGATCGTGTCAGATAAATGTATCGCTCGATCGCGATCGCCAAACCGATCGCGAGAATGATCACGATCGGGTACATGAACAGTCCGCCATTTTGGAAAAAGCGAACAATGGTGCCGAACACCTCCATACGATTGCCTCTCGTTTACTGCGTTAATGGTTGAGTCGTTATTCAGACGGGCGTCTGGCTGATTCCAGAGCCTGCCAGTACTGCATTTGACGGCGAAACGCCGGCGGGTCAATCGGCACAAGCGCTTCTTCCAGCAACTTGGCCGGTTTGTCGATGCCTTCCTCCGGGGGTGAGTTACGCCACGGCGTGATGTAAAGACCGATTGGTAGCTCCTGCTCACCACGAATCGTGGCGCCCTCCAGCTCGATGGGCTCTTCGGCCGGCTGTGCGGACGCCGCAGTCGCGGCGAACAAACCGAAGAGTACATGAGCTGAGACTTTGACAACGAATGCCCGGCGGCTCATTTCGTCCTCCGTTCCAGATCAGCAATCCAGATGCCAACTGTCTCATCAGGCTCTGCGATCATGTCCTGATATGCACGGTAGGCGTCCAGCGCCTTGCCCGGTTTGCGAAGGTACAAGTCGTAGAGAATGCCGAGGTTGCGTTGCGCATCCGTGAATGTTGCGTCCGCCGCCAGCGCCTTACGGTAGGCCTGTTCCGCAGCATCGAAGTTGCCGGCACGGCGTTCTAGCAGGCCTTGCAGATTATAGGCGGGGGCACTGCGGGGGTTGCGTTCGACCGCCTGACGAATCATGTCCAGCGCTTCATCGTCATCGCCACGTTCGGCCAGAATCCCGGCCAGATTCGAGTACGGCCCGGCGATCTGGGGATAGTTGCGCGTCATCGTGCGCAGTGCGGATTCCGCCGCGGCCGTGTTTCCGCGCTTGAGCGCATTGAGCGCTGCCGCGAAATCATTGAAGGCGGCGTCGGGAATCTCGACCTGCGGCACCGGCGGCAGATTAATCGGCGCTTGCGCCCTTTCTGCAGGGCGGGGCGCAGGCGACGTCGCGCAGCCGGCCAGCATCGCCGCCGCGCAGATCACTAGCGCCGCAGGCCTAGCGAATCGTGTTGATCGGGAGCTCATACTTCTCCTGCTTGGCGTAACGCGCCGGAACGATTTCTGCCAATGAGTCAATGCTGCGTTGCACCCATTGATCGTAGATGCCTTGATCCATCCGTTCCACGTTGGTTTCGAAGACATCGATGGCCTGCTCTTCGATCGGGAAGGCTTGCTCTTCGAGCAACAGCTCGTACTGCTCGAGCTCCAGGGCGGACAGACCCGCCGGGCGCTGAGAGGCCATGAGATCGCGGCTCAGGGTCAGGTAGATCGAACCCACGCGGTAGGTGGCCTCGGTGGCGATGTCTGCGACGCCGGACTGTGCCGCGGATTGATACGCCTCCAGCGCTTGATCCATGGCCGCGCGTTTGCGCTTCAAGCTGGCCGGCAGGGGCAGGGTGAGTTTCACCGCCTCGAACCGCGCCAGCTCGGACTCGGCCATGACCAGCGCCGCTTTGGCCGCGAGATACTGGCTACGGTCGGTTTGCTCAGCGCCTGCGCCGGCGTTTGCGTTGATCAGCTGTCGCCGCCAGAAGGCAACTTCGCTGGGCTGCTTGAGTTCGTCATGAATCTCGATCAGGCGTTGCCGAACTTCGATGCCTTCATCAAACGGGACGGCAAACTGGGCCAGATAGCTCGCGTAAGCCCGGGCTGCGGCTGCCAGAGCACCGTTTTCGTCATAGAGCTCGGCGGCCCGAATGGCGGCTTCGCGGCGTGCGTCCTCGCTTTCGCCAGGGTCGCCGGCCAGGCGGCTGAACTCGGCGGCAGCGCGAGTCGGTTGGTTCGACGACAGATAGGCCGCTGCCAGCTTTTTCGTGACGTCGCGCTGCAACGCATGCCCGGTAAACGTCGTCCGGAAGTCTTGCAGCACGTCGATCGCCCGATCCCATTGCTCGGCTGCGATCAGTACGGCGGTAGCGTCGTACTGAGCCGTGGCTCGAATTTCGGAATCCGGCATCTCCTGGCCAATGCGCAGGAAATGGCCAACCGCATCATCAGGACGATTCTGATCCCGCGCGACCTCGCCTTGTTTGTAAATGGCCGACGCGATCTGTGCACGGCTTGTCTGCCGGCGCTGGACGTCATCCGGCGGTGTCAGCTGCAACACCTGCTTGAAGGCGCTTTCGGCATCCTGGAAACGCTGCTGGTCGAACCGTGACAGGGCCAACACCTGCCAGCTGCTGCGGCGCAGGCGGGCGTCGGGGCGTGGCTCGATGGTCACCACGCGCTCGGCGACGTCGGCGGCGGGCTCCAACTCACCGAGATCGTAGAGATCCTCTGCGGCGCGGGTCAGCACCCTCGGGGTTTGTGGGTGGGTCGCAAAGTTGTCCGCGAACCGCCGGGCGGCATCGACAGCCAGCAGGGTTGCCTCGCCGCGTTGCTCCGGCACCTGTTCGTCAGCCCACTTGTGATAGCTGTCCACAGCACCGTAGCCGGCAGCGGCCGCCCGAGTATGGGGCGGATAGTCGTAGGCTGCGTTGGAGTATTCCTCGGCCGCGATCTGGTACTGGCCGCGATCGTAGAGCGTATCGGCCAACAGCGTGTGCATCTCCGGGGCCGCCGGATCGTCGGGGAAGATCTCGATGAAGCGGCGGTAGTAGCGCCCGGCCTGATCAAAGGCGATCTTGCGGGCCTCGGCCGACGCTTCGTCTCGCTGTGCTCGGGAGTGGTAGTAGCGAGCAACATCGTTGAGGTTTTCCTTGAGCGCCTCGACGACGAAGGGTGCTTCTGCCAAACCGCGCTGGGTCCAGTATTCCGCTTCTGGGTCGTAGATCTGGACGTAGTCTTCCTTCGCGCCCATGGCCAGCTCCGAGAATCCGCCAACGCGAAGGGCGTCGATGGATTTCAACTGGAATGTCGGTGCGTCCAGGGTGAATGGTTCGTAGTCGACATATGCCTTGAAGGCTGCTGCGGCGTCGGTGTAGCGCTCCTGTTCCAGGTACAGCTCGCCAAGATTGGCGAACAGGAGTTCTTCGTACCGCGCACCGCCACGTTCTGACAGGAACTGTTTTAGCGATGCGCCACCGTCGCTATAGGCGAAGCTCAGACCCACGACGCGAAGCACGTCATCGACCAGTTCACGGCGTTTTTCACGCACGCCCGCCACCGCCTGGCTCTTGACGATGGGGGATTGGCCGGGCGCCAGCTCGCGTTCGAGAATCGGCGTGAAGGCTTCCACGGCATCCAGGTAGCGCGATTGCTTGAAGATGGACCAGCCCAGCTTGTACTGCGACTGCTCGAAGAATTGTCCATCCGGGCCGAAATCGACGACTTCGCGGTAAGCCGCTTCGGCCTCGCGGAATCGCTTCAGTCGGAACGACAGTTCCGCTTCGCGGAACTTGCCATCGGTTGCATACCGAGACGTCGGATAATCCCGGGCGAGCCTTGACAATACCTCGATTGCACGGGCTTCCTGACCACGGTTCTGATACGCCCGAGCAAGCTGATAGAGCACACGGTCGTTGTTGGGATCATCTGGATTAGTGGCGAGGATCTCACGGTAGAGATTGATCGAATCCAGAGGCTCGTTGTCGCCGTAGAGCTCCTGCTGGCGCTCGAATTGTGGGTTCACCTCGCCGATCTGAATCTGCAGATCTGCGAGCCGGCGCATGACTTCGGTGCGCCGGGGGCCGTCGGGGGCAAGTTCCAGAATCTTGCGGTAGTTCTCGATCGCGAGTTCCTGATTGGCTTCGATGCGCTCGGATTGCCGGATTGACAGCTTGGTTTCGTCCGGGCGATCACGGCTCACCGTCGCTATCGACGGACCTGGATCGATTTTGGAGGCGCAGGCACTGACTAGCAGTGAACCGACGCCGGCGACCAGAAAGAGGCCAAGCCGATTACGGCGCATCGAATCCGTCTCCTTGACTGTCGAAGATGCGAGCCATGGCGAAGCGTGCCTCGATCAGGAATTCCTCAGCCTGGCGGCGCTGACCCTGCAACTCGTCGAGCGCCATGGTTTCCAGTAGGTCGCGCTGCTCGATTAGCGCGGCTTCGATGCGATCGCTCAACTCGAAGATCCGGGGGCGAGCGGACTGCATTTGCTGGGTCGGCGAGGGCAGGTTGCGGGTCTGTGCCAGGGTCGCTGGTGGCTCGGCCAGATCAAGATTCAATTCGGGGGAAGCCTGGTCTCGTGGTGCCGGTGCAGCCGTTGCGGAAGATTGGTTGCCGATCCCTTCCTCCAGGCGCAGCGTAGGACGGACCCCGTCTCCGAAAATGCGAGCATGCGCCCGGGCACGGGCGACGGTTTGATCCGGGTCCGCGGGACGCGCGCCTTCGGCAAGCCGGCTGCCAAAGGCCGAGATAGCACGTAGCCAGCTGTCGGAGCGGCGTGCGAGGAAGCGCAGATCTCGGTAGTTCTTCAGCGCTTCCTGAAAATGCGTGCTCGCGATCAGCGGATATAGGTAGTACGTTTCCGGCGCGTTCGGCAGGTCGCGGACTTCCCAGGTCCAACCAGCCTCGGAGTCCAGATCGCGTGCGATCAGCGTCTCGACCATGCGGCCGCTGAGAATGGCATTTTCCGCCTTGTCCAGCCGCAGCCGGGTTTCTTCCAGCAGTTCGGCGGCACGCAGGTAGTACTGCAAGGACTGTCGGTGAGCACCCAAGGAACCGAGCGCCTGCGGGACGGCCACAAAGGCTTCCTGTACGGCTGGGTCCATCGGATCCCGACCCAACAACTCGGACCAGGGGGCCAGCGCGCGCTCAAGCCGCTTGGTCGTCTGGCGGTTGGATTTCTGCTCGTCGGTCAAGCCGATGCCCAGCTTCTCGAACAGGCTGGCGTTGCCACGGCCGGGCCGCATGAGCAGCGATAGCGAGGAATACGCCGTCGGCACATCGTCCGTGCTGACATCCGTGTCGCCGAAATACAGTGCCCAGCCGTAGCCCAGAAGCCCTTTGTTGGCGTATTCGCCTTCCAGACGAATACGGCGGAAGGCATCACGGGCCTCGTCATAGCGCTCCTGCTTGAGCAACTGATAGCCCAACGTCAGATTCGCCTTGTCGCGCAGCGCAGCCAACTCAAATGATGGAATGTCCACCCGCCCAACCCGGCGCAGGCTGTCGATTCCATCATCGAGCGCGCCCGTGCGCATCTGCGTGATCGCGCGGTTGTAGGCCATGTAGGGCGGCAGCGAGTCGATCCGACGGGCATCGTCATAGGCGCCCAGAGCACTGGGAAAATCGCCCAGACGCATGAACGCGCGCGCGCGCAGGTCATGGACGGCCATCTGGTCATCTTCGTTAATCGGTTCGACCAGATCGCGCGTCAGCGCGGTGAGCATCTCTTTGTACTGGCCGCGGCTGTAGGCCAGCTCACCAAGCCGGACGACAGCGGTGTTGCGGGTATCCGCCGGCGCGGCGGTGTTGCC
>JAGLCS010000083.1 GCA_023146115.1 Abyssibacter sp.
GTTCTCGCTTCGGCCAGCAGCAGATCCGGGTCCTGCGTGGTCTGGGCACCATGCGCGTCCGCCCAGACTCGTAACCGGGTGAGCGCGGTAAACAGGCGGTCGGTCTCACGCAGGTATCGCGTCGCGCGTGCCTGCAGCGGAAGCAGTTGATTGCTGGCAGCGTCCGCGCTGGTGCCCGCACTCAGAAAGCCGTTGCTCGCCCATTCGCGGGGATTCAGCCGGGGTTCGCGGCGCCGGCCGGTCCACTCCAGCACGAATTCCACTGACTTGGGCTGACCATTGAGGGTGACCTGATAAGTCTGTGTGCGTCGCACGGGCGGGGCGGTTTCCGCATCTTCGGCATAGCGCCCCGAGATCTCCAGGCTCAGCGAGTGCGTGCCACGGGCCAGATCCAGGCGGGTCATTTCATGTGCCGCATCGCGTGTCAGCGAAACGGCATCGTTGAACTGATAATCGATCACCGTGGCCTGCTCGCCGTTGACGGACAAACGGGCGGTTTCGACGACGAAGGCCTTGAGATCGACCGTCAGGTAGACGCTGACGGCATTGCCATCCGGGAACAGGACCGCCTGTTCAAGGAGCTCCAGGTCGACTGAAAGATTCAGTGCGTCCTGCTTGATCGTGCGGATGCGGTCGTCGAGCGTGCGCAGTGTTTGGAGCTGTGCGTCCGCTGTGTCCTGATCAATGGCTTGCGCGGTGCTCAGCGGCAGGCTGACCAGGCTGGCCAGAGCCAGACAGACCAGCGTCTTGATACGGTTCAAGCGATTCTCCAGCCGTCGGTTCGGGCGTGTCCCAGACTGCACCCCAGATGCTGGGCGAGGCATTGGCAACAGTTTAACAACAAGTGAATTGCGAATGGTTCGTCAATGGGTCTTGAATGTCCGTCATGGGTTCAAACGCCCGAGTGGTCAGCCACGTCCACGCGAATTTTCAACCGCTGGCCGGGGCGGAGTCGGTCAGGCGTAGCCAGGTCATTCATCGCGGCAATGTCGTTTGCACGAACACGGTACCTGCGTGCGATGCCACCTAACGAGTCGCCGGAACGAACGGTGTAATAAACCGTGCGTTCGGTTCGCGACGGAGAGGTGACAAGCAACACCTGACCGGGGCGGATGACGGAACGGCTCGACATCCGGTTCCAGCGGGTCAGATCGGCGACATGAATGTCATGCCGCCGCGCGATCGACCAGAGGGAATCGCCCATCCGCACTTTATAGATGCGCGCGCCGGCCGTCTGTTGGCTAGCGGGCAGGCTGGCGATGGCCGCATTGGCGCCGCTCGGGATCATCAGCACCTGGCCGATGCGGATTTGATTGCCGGACAACTTATTGATCGAGCGGATGACCGAAACCGTCGTGTCAAAGTCTTCTGCCAACTCGCCCAGGGTATCGCCGGCCTGGACCTTGTGGCGACTCCAGCTCACGCGTTCGGAGGCCGGAAGCGCCTTAAGGGCCAAGGCAAAGGCGCCGGCTTTGTCGGCGGGTAGCAGAAGCCGGTGTGGCCCGTCCGGGTCGGTGGCGAATGAGTTGAATGCCGGGTTGAGACGCTGCACTTCCGTCAGCGGCATATCCGCGAGCTTTGCCGCCTGCGGCAGCCCGAGTTGGCCTGGCAATTTCACTGCGATGGTCTGGGGCACGGTACTGAGGGCGGGCAGCGTCACATTGAATGCATCAGGCCGGGCGAAGATCTCGGCCAAGCCGAGAATGCGCGGGACATAGGCTTCGGTCTGTGGAGGCAGATCCAGCGACCAGAAGTCGGTGGGTCGACCGGCCTTGCGGTTGCGCGTGATCGCTCGGCGCACCCGGCCCTCGCCCGCGTTGTACGCGGCCAAGGTCAGCAGCCAGTCATCATAAATGTCATGCAGATACGCCAGGTAGCGAATCGCCGCTTCGGTGGACGCGATGATGTCGCGGCGGCCGTCATACCACCATGAGCGCTGGATACCGAACCGGTCTGCCGTGTGTGGCATGAACTGCCAGAGCCCGGCCGCCGTGCCCGAACTGAACGCGTTGGGGTCGAAGCCGCTTTCGAGGAACGGGATGCAGATCAGTTCGGCCGGCATGCTGGCCGTTTCCAACTGTCGGGCGATGACGGCGAGGTAGGGCTCGGCGCGGCGCACCAGGGTGCGGATTTCATGCGGGCGCGATGCGAAGTCGTCCGACCAATAGCGGACGTCCTCGTGGTCATGACTGCCGATCCCGTAGTGGTCGGCCAGCTCGTCCCAGAAATCGTTGGCTTGCGTGGTGCCGGCAAAAAGAAAGAGCGCGGCGGCTAAAAGTCGTCGAACATTCACGTAATGGTTTTCTTGGTTCCCCGAGGTCGCGTGGATTGTGTTGCACCAGCCGTGCACGCACAAGGAGGGCGCCCTTCGTTATCCTACGGATCGATGCTTCCCTGGATGGACTCCATGCACCAGCAAGAAGTTCGCTTGAGCGAGTTGCGACGCTGGCGCGCGACGACACGCGGCAGCAATTTGGACGGGCTTGAACGGGCCCGCCTGCAGCAGGTTTTGCCGGGGCTGTTTGGCCGCTCGATATTGCAGATCGGCAGTTGGGGTCACGGCGAACAACTGATTGATGCGGCGCCGATGCCGTTTCGTGCGGTGCTCGGAACCGCGGGGGCCAGCGGCGAGAGTGCCGTGACCCGGTCCGGTGCGTTGCCGCTGCCCAAGGGGGTCGCGGATGTGATTCTGCTGCCGCATAGCCTGGAGTACGCCAGTTCGCCGCACCGGCTGCTGCGCGAGGCAGATCGGGTGCTGACGTCGCGCGGCCACGTGTTGATTCTCGGATTCAATCCGTTTTCCTGGTGGGGCGTGCGCAAACGCGTCGGCGCCACGGCCGGGCTGCCGCTGGGCGCGCGGTTTCTCAGCCGCCATCGGGTTTGCGACTGGTTGCATCTACTGGATTTTGACGTGCTGGACATCCACCGCTTCGGCGTGGGCCTGCCGTGGCTGCGTCCCACCGCGCGTAGCGATGGGCAACGATTGCGCTACTGGTGCAACGTTGCGGCCGAGAGCTACCTGATCGTGGCCAGAAAACGCACCATTCCCGTCACGCCGGTGCAGCAGCGCTGGCGCCAGGCGCGGCCTGGCGTCGCGCCGGCGCTGGGCGGCGTGCGGGTCAGTTTTGAAGCGGCGGCCGCACGCCGTCGCACCGACAATCACTGAGATCGACATGACACAACGCGTATGTGCGTACACCGATGGCGGATGCCGTGGAAACCCTGGGCCAGGAGGCTGGGGCGTGGTGCTGGAGTTCGGCGATCGCCGCAAGGAGCTGTCAGGCAGCGCCGACCTGACTACGAACAACCAGATGGAACTCATGGCCGCCATTCAGGCACTGGAAACCCTGTCGCGCGCCTGCGCGGTGGATCTCTATACCGACTCGACCTATGTCCAGAAGGGCATGAAGGAATGGCTGGCCAACTGGCGCAAACGCGGCTGGAAGACGGCCGCCGGGAAGCCGGTGAAGAACGCCGATCTCTGGCGCAGGCTGGATGCGGCCGCACAGCGCCATCAGGTCGTGTGGCACTGGGTTAAGGGCCACGCCGGGCACCCCGGAAATGAGGCCGCGGACCGGCTGGCGAATGAGGCCATGGACGCCATGGCCGCGGGTGCTGTCTGATGCGCCAGATTGTTCTCGATACCGAAACCACGGGTCTGGAGACCAGCGATGATCACCGTATCATCGAGATCGGTTGTGTCGAACTGAAAAGCCGGCGCGCCACCGGCAATACGTTCTGGCACTACCTGCAGCCCGACCGGCTGATCGACGAGGGCGCCATCGCCGTTCATGGCATCACCAACGAGATGCTGGCCGAGAAGCCTCGCTTTGCCGATGTGGCGCAGGAATTCATCGAGTATCTGCGTGGCGCGGAACTGATCATCCACAACGCGGCGTTTGACGTCGGCTTTCTGGATCACGAATTCTCGAAACTGCCAGATCCGCCGCCGCCGGTCAGCGAGTGGTGCGTGATCACCGATACGCTGGCCATGGCGCGGCAGATGCATCCGGGCCAGCGCAACTCCCTGGATGCGCTCTGCCGGCGCTATACGGTCGACAACTCCGGCCGCGATCTGCATGGCGCCTTGCTCGACGCCCAATTGCTGGCCGAGGTGTACCTGGCCATGACCGGCGGACAGCAGACGATCGAGCTGGCCGCGGATGATGCGGGGGGAGTCGAGCGCGCCGTGGTCAGGCTATTTCCGCCGGCGGATGGTCGGCCGCGGGTGATTCGGGCGACCGAACCGGAGAAGGCCGAGCATGCGGCGCGCATCCGGGGCATGGTCGACAGCGGCGCCCCAGAGCGCGCGTGGCCGGACTAGCTCAGCCGAGTTAGCGCAACAGGCCGCCCAGCACGATCAGCCCCAGGACCGTTGTGGCCCACCAGACCAGCGTTCCCGACCGCCACGAGGTCACCAGGCGGCCGCCCGGCCGAGCCTGAGAGAGCACCTGGGCATCGAGTTGTCGCCACGCCTGATTAACGCCGCGTCGTGCGAACGCCTGCAACTGCAAGAAGAACGCGGCGACGGAGGCTGTCAATGCCGGTGCTGCGCGCCGGTAGAGCCAATCAGAATCCAGATTGATGGATCGTAGTTCAGGCGGATAAATCCCCGTCCGCATCATCACGGTGAAGGCCAGCGCAGAGAACATCAGCAGCTGCAGCTGCGTCATCACATGCGTCAAGGTGTACGGAGCGTAGTCGACGGCGAACGGCAGCAGTGCGTAGAGCGGTGCCGGATAGACCCCGATGCCGATGCACAGCGCCGCCGCAATTGCCATGGCGATCAGCATGTTCATCGGCGCCTCGCGACAGCGCTTGCCGCTGTCATGAGCGAAGAACGCAAAGTAGGGGATCTTGATGCCCGAGTGATGAAACACGCCGGCCGAGGCGAACAGCAGCACCGCGACCACCCACCACAGTTCCGCCTGCTTGGCAGCGGCGCTGATGATCATCGATTTCGAGACAAAGCCGGAGAACAGCGGAAAGGCGGAAATGGACGCAGCACCGATCACGCAGAACAACGTCGTCCAGGGCATGGACTTGTACAAACCGCCCAACTCCGACCCGTTGACGGTGCCCACGCGCAGCAGCACCGCGCCCATGCTCATGAACAGCAGGGCCTTGTAGAGAATGTGGCAAAACGCGTGTGCGGCCGTGCCGTTGAGCGCGAGCTCGGTGCCGATGCCGATGCCGACAACCATGAATCCGAGCTGATTGTTCAAGCTGTAGGCCAGCACGCGGCGCAGATCGTTTTCGATCACCGCGTAGAAGATCGGGAATGCGGTCATCAGCGCGCCGATCCAGATCAGATGCTCGGTGCCTGCGTAGCCGCGAGCCAGCGCGTAGACCGCGAGCTTGGTGGTGAAGGCCGATAGCACCACCGTACCGGTGACGGTGGCTTCGGGGTAGGCGTCCTGCAGCCAGTTGTGCAACAGCGGGAAGGCGCATTTGATCCCGAAAGCCAGGAAGATCAGCCAGCCGCCGGGTGCATCCAGGCCGATATGGTCGAAGCTTAGCGACCCGGTTTCATGGGCCTGCACCGCCGCGCCCGCCAATAACAACAACCCGGATGCGACCTGGATTAGCAGGTACCGCATCCCGACCCGATAGGCGCGTTCGGTCCGCCTTGCCCAGATCAGGAATACCGAGGCAACCGCGGTCAGCTCCCAGTAGATGAACAGTGTTAGCAGGTCACCGGCCAGACAGGCCGCGACGGCCGCTCCGGCGTAAACCATGCCGGCGACATGCTGCATGGTGTCGCGCAGGTGCAGTGCGTACACCGCCATCAACAGCGCCGCGATCAGGAAGATCAGCGAAAACACGAAGCTGAGCGAGTCGACACGCAGAGTCTCCAGCGTCTGCCCCATGATCGTGACCTGACCGGAGACGCCATGGGGCAGGTCGATCAGCACCGCCAGTGCCAACGCGGGCAGGCCGAGCAGCCAGACATGCCGAAGCGCACCGCGAACCAGAGGGACCAGCAGCCCGCCAACCAGCAGAATCAGCCCCGGATTGATGTCAGGCAGCATCGTCGAGCTCCGTTTCGGGTTCGGCCGGTTCGTAATAGTCCTCGCGTCGCATCACCATGCGGCGCATGGCCTTGGCGGCCAGCACCAGGGCCACGCAGGCGATGAACCCGAACCAGGCATGAAAACCGAACCAGCCCTCGAACGGCGTGTAGGCGTGCTTGTGGTAGGCGAGATCAGCGAAGAACAACAAAGCGCTGGTGATGTAAACGCCGTAGACAATCGCCTTGATTCGGCCCGGGTGGTCAAAAAAGCCGGGCGCTTCGTCGGTTGTTGAACGCGGGCCGGACGCATTCATGGAATGGCTCCCTGCAACAAGCGGATAGCGGGTTCAGCCAAGACGAACGCCGCAAGGCAGCCCACAGCGGTGAGCATGAGCGGTGCGACCATGGTGGCCGCGGCCTCTCCGTCGTGGTGTCCATGATCTTGGGGGGCTCCGGCGTGCGGAGGTTCGGCACTTGGCCGCAGGAAGCCGCGGGCCACAATCGGCAGCAGGTAGGCGATGTTCAGCAGCGAGCTGATCGCCAGGGTTGCCACAATCCAGTATTGCTCCGCCTCCAGCGCGCCCAATGTCAGCCACCACTTGCTCCAGGTGCCGCCCAGCGGGGGGATCCCGATGATCGAGAGACTTGCCAGGCCAAATGCGGCAAATGTCCACGGCATCTTGCGTCCCAATCCATCGAGTTCGGAGACCAGCGTCTTGTGGTGCGCCACGTAAATGGCGCCCGCGCAGAAGAACAGCGTGATCTTGCCCAGGGCATGCATGACGATGTGCAGGCCCGCGCCCTGTGCAGCCAAGCTCGTGGCCATCGTGGCACCGAGTACGATGTACGAAAGCTGGCTGATCGTTGAATACGCCAGCCGGGCTTTCAGATTGTCCTGTTGTAGCGCAATGATCGAGGCCATCAGGATGGTGAAGCCGGCGACCCATTGCATGATTTCGCTGGCGTCGGTCTGGTCCAGATTGTCCAGCCCAAAGATCATCACTGACACCTTCAGCACCGCGAAAACACCGGCCTTGACCACCGCCACGGCGTGAAGCAATGCCGACACCGGCGTTGGCGCGACCATCGCCGCTGGCAGCCAGCGGTGGAAGGGCATGAGGGCGGCCTTGCCCAGGCCAAACAGGAACAGGGCGTAGAGCACCGCCAACACGGCCGGTGACGCCTTGCCCGTCAGAATGCCCCCCGCGCGGAACTCCGTAGTCCCGGCGAGCAGCCCGGCCCAGACGATGGCGGGTAGCAACAGACCCACGGACGTCGTGATCAAAATGCCGAGATAGATGCGCCCGCCCCGGCGAGCTTCTGCCGTGCCCTTGTGCGTCACCAGCGGCCAGGTGCTGAGTGTCAGCACCTCGTAAAACAGGAACAGGGTGACCAGGTTGCCCGCCAGCGCGATCCCCATGGCGGCGAAGATCGCCAGGGCGAAGCAGACAAAAAAACGTGTGCGATGCTTTTCGCCTGCGCCTTCGAGGTAGCCGGCGGCGTACACCGAGGTGATTGGCCACAGGCCGGCAGCCACCGAGGCGTACAGCAGGCCGAGCGGTTCGAGTACGAACAACAGCTCGATGCCCGGCAGGATGGCCCAAGCCTCCCATGTCGGGCGGTCGCCGCCGATCACGGTTGGCCACGCACCGAACACGACCACTGCCAGCAAGCCGCCGCCGATCAGGGTGACGGCGTTGCGCAGGGCTGGTGAGCGTCCCGCGAATGCAACAGCGAGCGCTGTCAGCAGCGGAATCGCCAACGCGACGATGACGACATTCATCGTCCGACTCCGAACAGGTCGGCGCCGGCCTGAGCGGTCAGCTCGACCAGCCAGCTGCTGTGCACACCGAGGTAGACCACCAGCCCCGAGAGCATGGCCAGACTCAGCGTCGCGCCAACTGGGGTACGGCTCGCGGCAGCGGGCGGCTGCGAAGCATCGGAATCGCCGAACCAGGCAATCTCGACAACGCGCCAGCAGTAGATCACTGCCAGCAGCGAGCTGACTAAGACTGCGGCGACTGCGACCCAGGCGGATTCCGCGATCAACGCCTGCAGTAGCACCCACTTGCTAATGAACCCGCCGGTGCCGGGCACGCCGATCAGGCCCAGCGCGCCGATCACGAACGCGGCGAACAACCACGGTGATTGCTGCGGCATCCCGGCGAAGTTAGCCACAGTCGCCTGGCCATGGCGCCACACCAGCACCCCGGCGATTACGAACAGCCCGCACTTGATGACACCGTGATTGACCATGTGCGTCAGCGCGGCCGAGGCACCGGCATCGGTGCCCAGGCCAATGCCGAGAACGATGTATCCGATCTGCGCCAGGCTGGACCACGCCAGCAGCCGCTTGAAGTCGGTTTGATAGATCGCGGCGATGGAACCGGCGACCATGGCGATGCAGGCGAGCCAGACCAGCGCCGTGCCGATCGGCAGCGTGGCAAAGACCACCACCGGGCCGATCACGGTTGCGGCGAAACGGAGCAAGACATAGGCGGCGACCTTGGTCGCGGTGGCCGCCATGAAGGCGGTGACCGCCGAAGGTGCCTCGGCGTAGGCGGCTGGCAGCCACGCATGCACGGGGAACAGTGCGATCTTGATCGACAGGCCAACGACGATGAAGGCCGCGGCGGCGATTAGCACACGGCTATCGAACCCCATGGTGAGCGAACCGGCCAGATCCGCCATGTTCAAGGTGCCGGTTAGCGCGTACAGCAGGCCCACGCCGGTGAGAAAGAAGGTGCCGCCGACCGTGCCCATGACCAGATAGCGAAAACTGGCGAGCAGCGCCCGGCGCGAGTTGCCCATCGCGATCAGCGCGTAGCCAGACAGCGACGAGATTTCCAGGAACACGAAAACGTTGAACGCATCGCCGGTGGCCGCCATGCCCAGCAGGCCGGTCAGGCAAAGTGTCAGGCAGGCGTAAAACAGGTAGATACGAGGCTCGGAGATTTCGCGTTCGATCGATGCCTTGGCCATCGGTGTGACCAGTAGCGCGATACCGCTGACTAGGCAGAGCACGATCGCATTGGCGAGATCGATCCGGTATTCGATGCCGAACGGGGGCTCCCAACCGCCGAGAAACGCTTGCAGCAACCCTTGCTCTTGGACCAGCAACAGGCACTGCACGGCGAGCGCAAAGCTACTCACCGCGGCCGCGCCGAAGAGCGCCCACGCAGCGGTGGGGTTGCGCACCAGGACGATGAGCGGTGCGATCAGTAATGGGATCAGCACCACGAGTACGGGCAACTGCGTATTCACGCGGGTTGGTTCTCCCGTTTGTCCCGCTCGATGGCCTCAAATTCCTCGATCGTGCGATACGCCTCGTGTATGCGTACTACCAGCGCCAGTCCCACGGCCGTGGTGGCGACGCCGACGACAATGGCGGTGAGGATCAATACATGCGGCAGAGGGTTGGAGTACGCCACAGCGTCGCCGGTCAGAATCGGTGCGGTGCCGCCTTCGATCTTGCCAAGGCTGATAAACATTAGGAATACGGAGGTCTGGAACATCATCAGGCCCAGCAATTTCTTCACCAGATTGCTATGCGCCATGATGGTGTACAGGCCGATCATCATCAGCAGGACGACGACCCAGTAATTGTAGTGCGCGAGGATCATTGTCGGCCCCGACCGGCGAAGCTGAAGAACAGCATCAGCATGACCGATGCCACCGTGATGCCGACGCCCAGTTCGACCAGCAGAATGCCCAGATGCTGCCCATGGCTGGGATGCTCGGGATCGATGGCGTCGTAATCGAGAAAGGCATACCCCGATAACAGGCTGAAGACCCCAACGCCGGCGTAGAGCAATACGCCCAACGCGGCGAGGCGACGCAGTACCGGAGGCGGCACGACCTGCCGTGCTGCACCCAAGCCGAAAACCAGAGCGTAGAGAATGATGCCGGCGGCGAAGATAACACCGGCCTGGAATCCGCCGCCCGGTCCGTAGTCGCCGTGGAACTGCACATAAAGCGCGAACAGCAGAATCATCGGAATCAGCATCTTGGCGACGACCCGCAGGACGACGTGCTCCTGATGCAGCGCCATCAGTGGTCATCCTCTGCGCGCTCGCGACTGCAACGGCCCAGCAGCATCAGCACCGCGATGCCGGCGGTGAACACAACCATGACCTCGCCCAGGGTGTCGAAGCCCCGGTAGCTGGCGAGCAGGGTGGTCACCATGTTGGGAATGCCGACTTCGTCGTGGGTTGTCTCCACATAACGTTCGGCGATCGGATGAGTCTGAACCGGCGTATCAGCCGCGCCGAAGGGCGGCAAGTCCGATAGCGCGAACAGCAGCACCGCGCCGCAGGCCACGGAAACCAGCAGAGCCGGAAGACGGCGCTCATGCGAGGCCGCGTTCTCGCGTGAGCGTGTCAAACCGAAGGTCGCCAGAAACAGCACCGTGGTCATGCCGGCGCCCACTGCGGCTTCGGTGAAGGCGACGTCCACGGCATCGAGCAGCACGAATACGCTGGCGCTGAGCAAGCTGTAGATGCCGCTGAGCATTGCCACCGCAAACAGGCCGCGCAGCCGGGCGATCGCAATCGCCGTCACGACCAGGCAGGCCAGCAGGAATACATTCAGGGCATCGAAGGCGAATACATTCATGACCGGGCCTTGGTTGCGCCTGCGGTGGGTTTCATCGAACCCAGCAGCGGTTTGTAGCCGTCGCCCAGCGCTGCCTGCGCCAGCGCATGTGATGCGGTGGGGCTGGTGAGGATCAGAAACCCGATGATCAGGACAAGGCGAACGGCGACGGTCCAGTCAGGCGCCTGCAGCAGCAGCCCGAACAGGATCATCGAGGCGCCGACGGTATCGGTGACGCCCGCGGCATGGGAGCGCGTGAACAGGTCTGGCATGCGCAACAGGCCGATGCCGCTGATCACGCAGAACATGCCGCCACCCAACAGCAGCATCCAGGACAACGCATCCGCAAACAGGGTCATAGGTCGTCGTGCTCCCCGGCACCGTCGATCCAGCCCAGTTCGCCGTAGTGCATCAGCTTCAGCACGGCGACGGTTCCAATGAAATTGATCAGCGCGTAGACCAGGCCGATGTCGAGAAACTCAGGGCGCCCGAACAGAAAGCCCGCCACCGCGATGAACAACACGGTCTTTGTGCCGAAGACATTGAGTGCCAGGATGCGGTCGTAAACCGATGGGCCGAGCAGCGCCCGGGCGAGGGCAAGGCTCATCGTGATGGCAACCGCCACCATGGCTGCGGCAAACATCATGCGCCGGTGTCCAGTTGCCGGACTCGGGCCGCGAAACGGCCGGTTTCCAGCTCATCAATGAAGGCCTCATCGACGCTGTGAACGTCGATATGTTCGGCATCGACCCGCACCGACAGCGTGCCCGGGGTCAGCGTGATCGAGTTCGCCAGGATGGTCTCGCCCATGCTGGATGTCTGGCCATGGCGCACCGGGCGCAGGCCGGGGTTCAATGACTGCGGGCCGCGCAATACGCGAATCGAAACCTGGGCCGCAGATCGGAACACTTCCTTGGTCAGCCAAAGCGCGTACAGCGGCATGCGATGGGTGATGCGCAGCGGAACCATCTCGTGATCGGCGACGGACATGCGGCTGGCAATCCACAGCACCAGCGCCACGGAGGCCGCGCCCAGGCTGGTTAGCAGCACGGTGTAGTGACCGGACAAGACCAGCCAAAACGTGATCAGCAGTAGGCCAAGACTGACGAGGTAGCGCATCGCTCGGTCGTTCCAATGGTGTGATTGCGGACCCCAAGCTGACGCAAACGTCCTCTCAGGCTGGTTTGGCTACCGCTATCACCACCTCAAAGTAGGGAGGGCGTTGTTCCCGCGAACCGCTACGGCACGATACAACACGCAATCCTTGGCCCTCAAGCAAATCCCGCAGGGCCGGTTCGCTAAAGCCTTGATTTACATGGTCGTACGCGCGTGTTGTGGCCGGGTGTTCATGGGCGGAAAGCGTCGCGACGATGAGCGTGCCGTTCGCGTGAAGCACCCGTGTCGCCTCGGCAATGACACGTGCGGGATCACTCGCATAGGTTAGCGCATGCATGCAGAACACGACCGAGAATTGCTCGGCGTCGTAGGGCAGGGCGTGCATGTCCGCCTGTTCGAAACGAACATTGAGATGATGTGCCAGCCGTCGCCGGCCCGCTTCGACCACGTTGCGGCTGAGGTCGACACAGGTGACCGTTTTCGCGTGGTTGGCCAGCAGTTCCGCCAATACGCCATCACCGGAGGCGATATCCAGCACGTCGCCCAGTTCCAGCAACTCGATCAGCGCTCGCGCGGTGGCCTCCCAGGTGCGGCCGGGCGAGTAATGCAGCTCCATGCGGCCAGCAACCGAGTCCGCCCAGGACAAGGTGGCATGCCGGCGCAGGATGACTTCGCGCGCCCGTTCAAGGTCAGCGCCGATCTGGTCGTCATCCAGGCGTGTTTTCATCGCGCTCCAAAGCACGCCGGGCAGGCTGTCGCCGACGTCCGGAGAAAACGAATAAAGGGTGCTGGCGCCGAGGCGGGAATCCGTCAGCAGTTGTGCCTCGCGCAGCTTGCTCACATGGGATGACACGCGGCTCTGGGCAAGTCCGGTGACCTGCGTGAGTTCGGCCACCGACAACGCGTCCGTCTCCAGCACGGCGAGCAGCCGCAGTCGCGTGCCGTCCGCCAGCAGGCGACAGGCTTGGGTCAGAGCGTCGAGAGAGCCAGTTTCCATGGGGTTGCGCGTAAGGGGGTGGCACAAAAAGGCCCGGCGCGGAACCGGGCCTGGTCAGGAGGCTGACGAACCGTCAGGAGTCGGGTGTTGTCTTGGCCGCCGAAGTGGCCCGCTTGACCCGCGAGGTGCTGCTGGCGGGTTTCTTGGCAGCGGGTTTCGCCGTGGACGTGGACTTGCTGGCCGTTGTCTTGGCCGCCGCGCGTTTTGCCGGCGCGCGCTTGGTCGTCGTGCCGGTGGGTTTGGTCTTGCTTGCGGTCGACTTCGCTGCCGTAGCGGTGCCCGTCGACTTTTTCGCGGTGGCGCGGGTGGTCTTGCTGGCGGCGGCCGGCTTGGACCTGCTCGCCGCGGTTGCTTGCGCGGCCGTCTTCGCAGCTGTCTTGCGCGCAGGCGCCTTTTTGGCGGGCGTCTTTCGGGTTGTCGTCTTGCTCGCCGGTTTCTTCGCTGTGGTCTTGGCGCTTGCCGTGGACTTCCTGGCGGTCGTGGCAGGCTTGGTCGGGCGGGCCGCTTTGGTCGTGGTCTCGATCTGCTCGGCGGCGGCGCTGACAGCGGATTCGGCGGCGCTTCGGGCCGATGTGGTCGCAGCTCGAACCTGTTTGGCGGCGGTGGTCGCCTGCTTCTTGGCGGCGTTGAGCTGCTTCTTCGCCGTGGTCTTGCCCTGCAGGTTCGCGGAAAGGGCGTCGGTTAACGCAACACGTGTTTCGGTGATGATCTGCACACTGGTCCGCGCGTTGGCGATGATCTGGTCGATGGTCGACTGCAGCAGGTCCAGCTGGGCCTGTGCCGTGCTTTTTACGTCACCTTTCTTCGTGCTGGCCTTGAGTCCGTCGACGACAGACTTGTAGCTCTTCTGGAGCTCGTCCAATTCGTGTTCGGCCAGTCGTTGAATGCCTTCGTAGACGATCTTGTTGGCACTGATCACGGTTTCGATGGCGATGCTGCGGACATCGTCCATCTGGGTCTTCAACTTCGCGAGCTTCTTTTTCGCGGCCATAGCGTCCCCGATCCTTGCGGTTGCGGATGTCGTCGCGAGTGTAGGAGCGGGAAAAATCCCTGTCAAAATCACAAATTATGAGCGGCCGTTTCAGTGTTGCGAGAGATCGACGCCCGGTACGTCTGAAATTCCTTTTGAATGGCGCTCCCGCCCGCCGTTTCGCGGTTTACGCCCCTACGGCCCGTCGATATAGTGGCCCGTCCCTCATTCTCGCGGAGGAGTTCGTCTGCACTTATGGCGATCTCCAAAAATTCTCATATAAATAGGACAAGCCTATGATTTTCCAAGGAAAGTCTATCCAGTGTCATGATCTGGGTGACGGCATCGTTGAACTGCGCTTTGATCGCGAAGGTGACGCGATCAACAAGTTCGACGCCGCCACCGTCAAGGAACTGGGCGAAGCCACCCAGGCCATCGCCCAGTTCGACGGCGCCAAGGGCGTGGTCGTCACCAGTGCCAAAGACGGCTTCATCGTTGGGGCGGATATCACCGAGTTCGGCGAGGCCTTTGCCCGTCCGGACGAAGAAATCATCCAGTGGTGCGCAGATTCCAATGCGGTGTTTTCCGCGTTTGAAGATCTTCCGGTGCCGACTGTGACCGCTATCAACGGCGTTGCGTTGGGCGGCGGGTTCGAGATGGCCCTGTCTTCGGACTATCGTGTCATGGCCTCCAAGGCCGCCGTCGGGCTGCCGGAAGTCAAGCTGGGGTTGTTCCCTGGGTTCGGCGGCACCGTGCGTCTTCCGCGCCTGGTTGGCGCGGACAACGCGATCGAGATGATCGCCGGCGGCGGCAATGTGAAGGCGAAGGACGCCCTGGCCAACGGTTGCACCGATGCCGTTGTGGAAGCGGACCATCTGCTGGACGCGGCCAAGGATCTGCTCGCACGCGCCAATAGCGGCGAGCTGGACTGGAAAGGGCGTCGCGCCCAGAAGACCGGGCCGCTCAAGCTGGGACCCATCGATTCGATGATGGTCTTCGAAACGGCCAAGGGATTCGTGGCCGGCAAGGCTGGCAAGCATTACCCGGCGCCCATAGAAGCCATCAACGGCATCCAGAAAGCCGCCGGCAAGGGACGCGATGAGGCCCTGAAGATCGAGCACAAGGGCTTTGCCAAGGTCGCCAAGACCACGCAGGCTGCGGCATTGATCGGCATCTTCATGAACGATCAGTTCCTGAAGAAGAAATCCAAGGGCTGGATCAAGCAGTCCAAGGAGATCAAGCAGGGTGCGGTGCTGGGCGCCGGGATCATGGGTGGCGGTATCGCCTACCAGGCGGCGTCCACCGGTACGCCGATGATCATGAAGGACATCAACAAGGCCGCGCTGGACCTGGGCCTGAACGAGGCGTCCAAGTTGCTGGGCAAGCAGGTCGCCCGCGGCAAGATGGACGCCGCCAAGATGGCCGGCGTGCTCAACAACATTCGCGATACCTTGAACTATGGCGATTTCGGCGAAGTCGACATCATTGTCGAAGCCGTGGTCGAGCGGGCCGACATCAAGAAGCTGGTCTATGCGGATGTCGAGAAACATGCGCGTGAGGACGTGATCATCGCCTCGAACACCTCGTCGATCTCCATCGACGATCTGGCCGCTGATCTCAAGCGTCCGGAGAACTTCCTGGGCATGCATTTCTTCAACCCCGTGCACCGCATGCCGCTGGTCGAGGTCATCCGTGGCTCCAAGACCTCGGACGAGGCCATCGCCGCGACGGTGGCTTTGGCGACGCGGATGAAGAAGACCCCGATCGTGGTCAACAACTGCCCGGGCTTTTTGGTCAATCGCATCCTGTTCCCGTATTTCTTCGGCTTCGAGGGTTTGATCGCCGAAGGCGCCGACTTCCAGCGCATCGACAAGCTGATGGAAGGTTTTGGCTGGCCGATGGGGCCGTCGTACCTGAACGACGTCGTGGGCATGGATACCAGCCAGCACGTTGGGCATGTACTGGCGGCCGGCTACCCGGACCGCATGAGTCCGACCGAAGGGCAGAAATCCTCACTGGATCTGATGGTCGAGGCCGGTCGCCTCGGGCAGAAGTCCGGCTCCGGCTATTACAAGTACGAGCAGGATCGCAAGGGCAAGCCGAAGAAGGTCAAGGACCCGGAGGCCTACGACATCATCAAGCCGGCGGTGCAGGAGACGCGCGAGCATTCCGACGAGGAAATCATCGAGCGTCACATGCTGCCGATGATCATCGAGACCGCTCGCTGTCTGGAACAGGGCATCGTCGATACCGCCCCCGAAGCCGACATGGGTCTGATCATGGGCATCGGTTTCCCGCCGTTCCGCGGTGGTGCGCTGAAATATGCCGACACCCTGGGGCTCGACTATGTGGTCAAGGCCTGCGAGAAGTACGCCTATCTCGGCAAGCTCTACGAGCCCACTGACCGCATGAAGGATATGGCCGCCAAGGGCGAAAGCTACTACGGCTGATGCACCGAGCCGGGGCCGGGTCTCGATGACCCGCTCCGGACCGGTTGAGCATCCACTCAAGAATTTCAGAATTGGAGAAACGTTATGACCGAAGTCGTCATTGTCGACGCCGTCCGCAGCGCGATGGGCCGATCAAGAAATGGTCAGTTCCGCAACACCCGTGCTGAAGAGCTGTCGGCCGAACTCATGAAGGCCGTGCTCAAGCGCAACGAGGCCGTCCAGGCCGAAGACATCGATGACGTGATCTGGGGCTGCGTGCAGCAGACCCTGGAGCAGGGCTTCAACATTGCCCGCAACGCGTCACTGCTGGCCGGATTGCCGCATTCCGTACCAGGCCAGACCGTCAACCGTCTGTGTGGCTCGTCCATGTCGGCGATCCACATCGCGGCCAGCAACGTGCTGGCCGGTCAGGGCGATGTCTACCTCTGCGGCGGTGTGGAGCACATGGGCCATGTGCCGATGAACCACGGCGTGGATTTCAGCCCGGCGATCTCGCTGCATACGGCCAAGGCCGCCGGCATGATGGGCCTCACCGCCGAACTGCTGGGCAAGATCAACGGCATTTCCCGGACGGATCAGGATCAGTTCGCGCTCACCTCGCACCAGCGTGCCGTGGCGGCGCAAGCCTCTGGCATCAATAACAGCCAGGTCGTTCCGATCCGGGCACATGATCCGGATGGCAACCTGATCATGACCACGAATGACGAGGTCGCCCGTGCCGACGCCAGCCTCGAATCGCTGGGCGGTTTGCGTCCGGCCTTCGATCCGCGTGGCTCCGTAACCGCTGGCAACAGCTCTGCCTTGTCCGACGGCGCGTCCTGCGTACTGGTCATGTCGGCCGAAAAGGCCAAGTCGCTCGGCCTGAAGCCCATGGTCAAGATTCTTGGCATGGGCTGGGCTGGATGCGATCCATCGATCATGGGGCGCGGTCCGGTTCCGGCCACCCAGCAGGCGCTGAAAAAGGCCGGCATGGATCTCGGCGACATCGAGTACATCGAACTCAACGAGGCCTTTGCCGCGCAGAGTTTGGCCGTACTCAAGGAGCTGAAGCTGCTGGACAAGCAGGACATCGTCAATGTTCGCGGAGGCGCCATCGCACTGGGCCATCCGCTGGGCTGCTCGGGTAGTCGCATCACCGGCAACCTCGCGCATGTACTGCACGAGAAGAACGCCAGCATCGGCCTGGCCACGATGTGTATCGGGCTGGGGCAGGGCGTGGCCACCATCGTCGAGCGCATGCACTAAACAGCGCTCGTCACTGCAAGCAAAGAAAGCCCGCGTTTCGCGGGCTTTCTTTTTTTGCGAGCCTACATTCAAAGGTAAAAACGAAACGGGCTATTTGTTACCGCGTGTCGTGATGTCCCATATGACACGTGCAAGAAATGAGAGCGCGGCGACCGCGGATATGCCGATCAGCAGTGAGGTGGCATCTCTTGCCTGGGCGCCCAGCACGGCAGTGGCGATGGCTAGCGGGACAATGCCGGCCAGTGTCGCCAGCATGAACTGCGGAAAGCGCAATCGCACCGCGCCGGCCAGGATGCTGATGGCGTCGTTGGAGAGCAGGGGGTTGAGTCGGGTGATGACCACGGCCCATAGGCCATAGCGATCGGTTTGTCGGTGGACCCATGCCTGCGTTTGGTCGCCCAGCAAGGCGTCGATAGTGGGTTGGCCTGCGATGCGGCCGATGGCGTAGCCCACAGCGGCTGCGATGACGATCGCCAGCACGGCCAGCGCCCCGCCGGCCCAGGGTCCATAGACCAGCACGGCGGCGATCATCAGCAGCCAGGACGGAACAACAAGCAGAAACATCTGCAGGCTCATCAGCGCGATGAGAATCACCGGCCCCCAGTAGCCAGCGCTTCGTATCCATTCGCGAATGCCGGCCAGGTCGCCCGCGGCGATAACGTCGTAACCCTGACGCGTCCAATCTGGCGCGAGCATCCACAGCAGGGTTGCGCCTGCCCCCAGGATGAGCAGGATTGCCGCGGCGATTGCCCAGGGTATGCGGCGGCGCCACGGGTCGCGCATGGTCAATCCGTGAGCAGAGCGACGCCGTAGGGCGGCAGGGTGATGCGTGTGCCGTCGGGCGTCCAGGGGCTGAGTTCCGGGGCGGCGAGTTGGCGGTGTCGATCCGGCACCGAGAGCGTGACGGAGTGGTCCGCGAGGTTAAAGCCACACCACAACGGCTGGCTGGGATGCGTGCGCTCGAACGCGAGTACCGGGTCGGCGGTGGGGCTTAGTCGCAGCCTGCCGCAGCCCAGTGCTGGCGCACAGTGCCGCCATTCGATGGCCTTGCGATAAAACTGCAGCAGGGAGTTGGTCTCGGCCTGCTGCCGATCAACGGCCAGCGGCCGGTGCTCATCGGGAATGGGTAGCCAGGTTTCGGCAGCTGTGGAGAAGCCCGCCCAAGGCGCGTCGGCTTGCCAGGGCATGGGCGTACGGCAACCATCGCGGCCCAGCAGCAATGGGTAGTTGGCGATGCCGAACGGATCACGCATCTGGTCGAATGCGACCTGCGCCTGCGGCAGCCCGAGTTCGTCACCCTGGTAGATGCAGGCGCTGCCGGGCAGGGTTATCAGCAGCAGGCACAGCAGCCGGTCGAGGCTGTCGCCATGTTCGATGATGGCGTCGCCATGGTTCCACCAGCGGCTCTTGAGACGAGGAAAGTCATGGGTGCCGAAGGTCCAGCACAGGCGGTGATCAGGAAACAGGCATTCCACCTGCTCGATCACCTTGGTCAGGCCGCCGCGGGTGAACGGCTCATGGCTGATGAGCGCGGCGTTGTAGGCGCAGTGCAGCCGGTCGTCGCCGTGCACATAATCCGAGGCGGCCGCCAGGGTGTCTTCGGCGCTGGAGATTTCGCCTAGCGCCATGCGCTCCGGGTACTCGTCCAGCATGGCGCGAATCTCGGCGAGCCAGGGCAGAGCCTCCGGCCGGCAGACCGTGCCGGAGTTGATAGTGGCGAAGTAGGGGTCTTTGGGCTCCGCGCCGGCCGGCCGGGCCATGTTGGCGGGCCGTTGGGGGTTGTCGGCCAACGACGGGTCGTGGCCGAGAAAATTGATCACATCCAGGCGGAACCCGTCCACGCCTTCGTCCAGCCAGAAGCGACCGATGTCCAGCATCGCGGCCCGGACATCCGCGTTGAACCAGTTCAGGTCCGGCTGCTGGGTGAGAAAGTTGTGCAGGTAGTACTGCTCTCGCCGGTCGTCCCAGGTCCAGGCCGGCCCGCCGAAGGTCGCGCGCCAGTTGTTCGGTGGTCCACCATCCGCGCTCGCGTCCGCCCAGACGTACCAGTCCGAGCGGGGATTGCTCCGATTGGCGCGGCTTTCGACAAACCACGGATGCTGGTCCGAGGTGTGGTTCCAAACCTGATCCATGATCAGCCGCATGCCCAGCTCATGCGTGCGGTTCAGCATCTGACGAAAGCCGTTCATGGTTCCGAACATGGGTTCCACGGCGCAGAAGTCGCTCACGTCGTAGCCGAAATCGTGCATCGGTGATTTGACGAACGGGGACACCCAGATCGCATCAGCGCCCAGGCCGGCGACATAGTCCAGCCGCGCCGTGATGCCGCTGAGGTCGCCGGTGCCATCGCCCGTGCTGTCCATGAAGCTACGCGGATAGATCTGGTAGATGACGGCGTCGCGCCACCAGTCGGTGGTTCGGGTCATGCGGATTGCTTGAGTCGGATGTTGGCGAAAAAGGCCGACCATGGGCCTAGGAGCAGCTGGTGATCGTTGTCGGCCAGCGTCCATGCGTAGTCGAGGCGATGAATGTGGCGCAGTTCGCCGAAGCGGCTCAGGTCCACTTCCTGGTCATGGTCGGACAGGTTGAACAGGCAGAGCAGTTGCTGCGATCGATGGCGGCGCACCAGCCCGAACACGTTGCTGGGGGTGTCCAGCACGTTGGAATGACCGGCGGTGAGCGCCGGCTGCAACCGGCGCCAGTGCAGCATGCGCCGCCAGCGGTTGAGCAATGAATCGGGGTCGGCGTGCTGCTTGTCGACTGCCCGAGCCAGATGCCGCTGGGGGACAGGCAGCCAGGGTTCGTTGCCCTCCGTAGTGAAACCGCCATGAGGGTCGTCGCCAACCCAGGGCATGGGTGTGCGTGAACCGTCGCGACCGACCACATCCGGGTATAGCGCCTTGCCGAATGGGTCGCGCAGCTGTTCGGGCGAGATTTCTTCGGGGATGCGGGCTTCCGGCAGGCCCAGTTCGTCGCCCTGCCAAA
This sequence comes from Abyssibacter sp., assembly GCA_023146115.1. GTDB lineage: Bacteria > Pseudomonadota > Gammaproteobacteria > Nevskiales > OUC007 > Abyssibacter. The sequence continues at coordinate 20,370 of JAGLCS010000083.1, forward strand.
GACAAAACGCGCCGGGCAGCACCAGAAGCAGCCCGGCCATCATGTGATAGAAGGGTTCCGGATACGCGCGCCGATCGCCGCCCCAGCGTGAGCGCAGCCGGCCATAGTCGTGATTGCCCACGATCCAGCAGGTGCCACCCTCGCCGAAAGCATCGGTCACGCGCTGGAGCGTGGTGCGCATGAACCCGGCGGTCATCGGGCGGTCCGCGAGCAGGGCGCTGTGATACGCCAGGTGCAGGCGCTCCGGGCCGCTGGCGTAGTCGGCCGCGGTGACGACGGAATCCTCGCAAAGCGTGACTTCGCCCAGAAGCATCGTGTCCGGATACTGGTCTGCGAGCTCACGCAGCGGTGCGAGGTATTCCAGCGTCTCCTCGCGGCAGAAGCTGTTCACGAAGCATTGCTCCACCATCGGGTTGTCCGGTGGAATGCCTTCCGGCATGGCATCTGCCTCGTCGCGCGTCGGGTTGTCCTCGAACGAGGGGTCGTGGGCGTAGAAATTCACCGCATCGAGCCGCAGGCCGTCGATGCCCAGGTCCAGCCAGTAGCGTGCATAGTCCAGCACGGTGTCGCGAACGGCCTGGCAGTGCCAGTTCAAATCAGGCTGACTTTCGAGGAAGTTGAAGAAGAAATACTGATTTCGAGATTCGCAGTACTTCCACCCGGATTCGCCGGTGAAGGCCGAGCGCCAGTTATTGGGTGGGCCACCATCGTCGGCCGGGTCGGCCCAGACATACCAGTCCGATTTGGGGTTATCGCGCGACTGGCAACTCTCCTTGAACCACGGGTGCTGATCGGAGGTGTGGCTCCATACCGCATCCAGCACCACCTTGAGGTTCATGTTGTGGCAGATGCCCAGCAGGCGCTTGAAGTCATCCAGCGTGCCGAACTCTGGGGCGACACCGCTCATGTCGACGACGTCATAGGCGAGATCGTTCATCGGCGAGGGATAGATCGGTGTCAGCCAGATGGCGTCGACCCCGAGCGAGGCAATGTAATCCAGGCGCTGAATCACGCCGGGCAGGTCGCCCCCCGGGCCGCGGCCGGAGGTGGACTGAAAGCTCCACGGGCTCAGCTCGTAGATCACGGCGTTCTGCCACCACTTGCCGTGTCGCGTGGACTCGCTGGCGTCCTTCCAGGTCCAGGCGGGTTCGTTGATTTCAGGCGTGCGCCACCACTGTGCTTGCTGGGCATTCATTAGACGTCCTTGTTCCAACGTTGCTTCAGGTTCCGTGACTTGCTCGAACGGATGCCCCCGCAACCCACCAGGCCGTTTCAGGCAAGGCTTTTATGCTGACAACAGGCTGGGCCGGGCGTTCCGAAGCAGCCGACCTCGGGCGCATGGTGGCGCTGGCAATTTGTCGATCAGGCGCATGCCTTTATCGAAGCCAGGGTCTGTGCCGCCCGGGATCGACGGCAGGCGGCCAATGCACCGCCGGTCGCAGCGCGCACGCGCACGTCATCGGCGGCCTGAGTTTTGCCGGTGGCTCAGGCGTGTATCGCGTGTCCCAGCGTGGCCAGGGCGGCTTCATGGAAGGCTTCGCTCACGGTCGGATGCACCTGAATAATGCCGGCGAGGTCTTCCAGCACCGCACCCATTTCGATCGCCTGAACAAACGCCCCCGTCAGCTCCGATACATGGGCGCCGACCGCGTGCACGCCGAGAATCAGGTGGTTGTCGGCACGTGCCGTTACCCGCACAAAGCCGCCGTCGGTGCCGCCTTCCATGGTCAGCGACCGGCCGTTTGCCGCGAGCGGAAAACTGCCGACCTTGACCTCGAATCCGGCCGCCGCAGCTTCGTCCGGCGAGAGGCCGGCGCCGGCGATTTCGGGCTCGGTGAAGCAGACGGCCGGGATGGCCGCCGGGGCGAACTTACGACGCTCGCCGGCGATGATCTCCGCGACCATCTCGCCCTGGGCGGAGGCCTTGTGCGCGAGCATGGGCTCGCCGACGACATCGCCGATCGCCCAGACCTTGCGCATGGACGTCTGGCAGCTGTCGTTCACCCGGATAAAGGCGCCGTCCATGTCGATGACCAGCCGGTCCAGCCCCCAGCCTTGCGTGTTGGGCTTACGGCCGACCGTGACCAGAACCTTGTCGCAATCCAGCGTGGATGTGCCATCGGCGGATTCCAGCTCCAGCTGTCCGGCCGAGTAGCCGACTGCTCTGGTGTCAAAGCGGATATCGATATCGTGCTGACGGCACCACTTGCTGACCGGCTTGACCAGATCGCTGTCGTAGGACGGCAGCATGCGGTCCGTTGCCTCGATGACCGTGACCCGAGCGCCCATCTTGCGGAAGGCGATACCCAGTTCCATGCCGATGTAACCGGCCCCGATCACCGCCAGATGTTTCGGTAGTTCCGGCAGGGACAGCGCGGTGGATGAGCTGAGCACGTCACCGCCAAAGGGCAGCCCACGCAATTCGACTGGGACCGATCCGGTGGCGATGATCACGTGCTCTGCCGTGATGTGCGTGGTTGTGCCGTCGCCTTCGACGATGCAGCTCTTGCCATCTTCAAAGCGCGCCCAGCCACCGATGACCTGGACACGCGCCTTTTTCAGTAGGGCGGCAACGCCCCCGCTGAGCCGGGTGACGATGCCGTTCTTCCAGTGCACGGCGCCGCCCAGCTCGAATGTTGGCGGCGCCGCCAGGCGGATGCCCAAAGCGCCATCACCCACATGCTGAGCGAGATCGGCGAACTTGCTCGCAGAATGGATGAGCGCCTTGGACGGAATACAGCCGCGGATGAGGCAGGTTCCGCCCAGCTGATCGGCTTCTACCAGCACGGTTTTCAGCCCCAGCTGCCCCGCACGTATGGCGGCAACATAGCCGCCGGGACCACCGCCGACGACGAGTACCTGTGTGGTGATCGCATCACTCATGCTTCGCCCTCCATGAACAGGGTGGCCGGGTGTTCCAGCAGGCCTTTGATGCGCTGGATCAGCGCCGCGGCATCCCAGCCATCGACAATGCGATGGTCGAAGCTGGACGACAGATTCATGATAAGTCTTGGCACGAGCTGGCCGTTCACATAGGTCGGCCTCTGCATGATCTTGTTGACGCCGATGATGGCGACCTCCGGTGCGTTAATCACCGGCGTGGAGGCAATGCCACCCATGGCGCCCAGGCTGGTGATGGTGATGGTCGAACCGGACAGCTCTTCACGACTGGCCTTGCCGGTTCGGGCCGCCTCGGCGAGGCGCCGAATGTCACCGGCCATGTCCCACAGGCTTTTGGCTTCGGCGTGCTGCATCACCGGCACCACCAGACCGCCTGACGTCTGCGTCGCGATCCCGACATGCAGCGCATCGAAACGATGGAGGATGTCGGCTTCATCATCGAAGCGGGCATTGACCTGAGGATGCGCCGGTACAGCGACCACCAGAGCCCGCGCCAGGAACGGCAGGATGGTGAGCTTGGCCTGATCCTCGCGCTTGTTGGTGTTGAGGTGCTGACGCAGGGCTTCCAGCTCGGTGACATCGACCTCTTCGACATAGGCGAAGTGTGGAATCCGTTGCTTGGCCTGCTGCATGGCGGTGGCAATGCGACGGCGCAGGCCGATGATGCGGATGTCCTCGACGCCAGGTTTCGGCATGCGCTGCGTGCCCGGTGCGGCGCCGCCCGCGTCGGCCTGGATGAAGGCATCCAGATCCTGTTGGGTGATGCGGCCGGCCGGGCCAGTGCCGGGCACGTAGGCCAATTGAATGCCCAGCGATTCCGCGCGGCGGCGCACGGCCGGCGAGGCCAGCGGTTTTTCGCCAGCCTTGCGGGGCAGGGCGCCGGACTGGCGGATGCTGGCCGCGCTGGCAGGTGCCGACTGAGCGGTTGCCGGGGCCGGTTCGGGTGCTTTGACCGGAGCTTGGGCCGGTTCCGGTTCCGGTGCCGGTGGAGCTGATTGTGGCGCGGGTGCAGGGCTGGCATCGGCGGTGGCCGTGTCGGTATTCCCGTCGCCTTCGACTTCGATCCGGATCAGCGGGCCGCCCACGGCGATCATGCTGCCGGCTTCACCGCAGAGCTCCTTGACGATGCCGCCGACCGGCGATTCGATTTCCACCGCCGCCTTGTCGGTGAGCATGTCGACGATGCCCTGGTCTTCCTCGACGGTATCGCCGACGGCGATTTTCCATTCCGCGATCTCGGCCTCGGCAATACCTTCGCCGATATCCGGCAGCTTGAACGTATAAAGACCCATCACGCGTCCTCCATGACTCGTGCGAGCGCTTCGCCCACGCGTTTGGGGCCGGGGAAATACTCCCATTCGAAGGCGTGGGGGTAGGGTGTGTCCCAGCCGGTGACCCGCATCAGCGGCGCTTCCAGGTGGTAGAAGCAGTGCTCCTGGATTTCGGCGATCAGCTCGGCACCGAAACCGCTGGTGCGCGTAGCTTCGTGGACGACCACGCAGCGGCCGGTCTTTTGCACCGAGGCGACGATGCAGTCCAGATCCAGCGGCAGCATCGAGCGCAAATCGATGATCTCGCCGTCAATGCCGGTTTCCTTCACCGCGGTTTCGCAGACATGCACCATGGTGCCGTAGCAGATCACCGTCACGTCGGAACCGGGACGCAGGATATTCGCCTTGCCCAGCGGGATGGAGTAGTACTCGTCCGGAACCTCGCCCATCGGGTGCTGGGTCCAAGGCTGCAGCGCGCGGTCGTGGTAGCCGTCGAACGGACCGTTGTAAATCCGTTTGGGTTCGAAGAACAGCACGGGATCATCATCTTCAATGGCTGCGATGAGCAGCCCCTTGGCGTCATAAGGGTTGGACGGCATCACCGTCTTCAGCCCGCTGACGTGGGTGAAGATCCCCTCGGGGCTCTGGCTGTGGGTCTGCCCGCCATAGATACCGCCGCCGCAGGGGGCGCGCACCGTGAGCGGCGCCGAGAATTCACCGGCTGAGCGATAGCGCAGCCGCGCCGCCTCGGAGACGAGCTGATCGAAGGCCGGGTAGATGTAGTCGGCGAACTGGATTTCGGCCACCGGCCGCAGCCCGTTGGCCCCCATGCCGATTGCCATGCCGAGAATGCCGCCCTCGGCGATTGGGGTGTCGAAGCAGCGCTTGGCACCGTATTTCTCCTGCAGGCCTGCGGTGCAGCGGAACACGCCACCAAAGTAGCCCACGTCCTCGCCGAAGATCAGCACGTTCGGGTCGCGGTCGAGCATGTTGTCCAGCGCGGAATTGATCGCCTGGATCATGTTCATGCGGCTCATAGGCCGGCCTCCTGGCGCTGGCGGCGAAGGTGCGGTGGCA
>JAGLCS010000084.1 GCA_023146115.1 Abyssibacter sp.
GTTGCACTTGATTCTTGAGACCAGCATAGAGCAACCACTATCCAAAAATAGTGAGATATTGGTCGGTCTGCGCTCGGCGCTGCACGAATTCTTGGACGAGTCCGCAGCACAACTACCGGGTGGCGTCCCAAACGGAATCAGCGAGGCCTCATTCAAAGCCCGATACGGATTTGTTTGGGGAGCGCGCGCGCGTCAAGCGCTTCTCCGGTTTCAAGACGAACTCGATTTATCTGACCGCGAAGTTCGCCTGTTTCATAGAACCGGCAACCTGCAACTACGGAGCGGGAATGAAATCGTGTTGACAGCGAACCGCTATCTCGCCGCCTTCGGCCGACTGCAAATTCTAGGAATCTTGTTGGTCTACGGCACCATGATTGCCTTCGCGATGAATGTCGCCGAGACATTCTTGCAAGCTGTCATTCTGATGGGCTTGGCTAGCGGTGTGTGCGCGGTCGCGTTTGGGCTTCACAAGTTGTTTGTTGAGCCATGGGAGATCAAGAAGCGGGCGATGCCCACCCTTCCACCCGATAGGCTAGAACGGCTGATTCGCCGATTGTGGAATAGACTTTCATTTGCTGCGGGTCAATCAGCCGGTCGTTGAGCAGCCTCTGGTCGGTTCTCGTCACCCTCCTCCCGACGGTCGATGGCGATGCGGGATTCGAGAAATCGACTCATTGCAGAGCGATAAATCAGCGCATCGCGCGGTACTTCAATAGCTTGCTGCTTCGCAAGCGAAAATGCGAAAGCAACTTGCTTCTCAGTTGGCGGACGAAGGTCCGAGTCAAGAAAGTCGCCCATGACACGGGCCAAATGCCGGAGCATGCCTTCGTTGAATCGCTGCCGATCTTGATCGCTATGCAAACGCTCTAGTTGGGCACGGATCACGGCTGCGTAGGAGTCGGGTACTTCGATGGTCAGATCAACCGTTTGAAGGCCGGAATCGTCGAGCAAGGACAGGAACATTCGCGCTCAACTTGCAAATATAAACGATAGTTTATAGCCAAGTAACTGCATCAGGGAAATCCTTCTCTGATGGAACGCGCTACTACAGCCCAGCAACTGCGGGAACGGGTTGGGAGAAGGGTCGCCGCGTTGCGGGCGCGCCGTGGATGGTCACAAGAACTGCTGGGCGAGCACGCCAATTTGTCGCAGGTGTATCTGAGCAAAGTTGAAAATGCTCGAGTCGCATGCAGCGTCGATACGCTCGCAGCACTCGCCAGTGCTCTTGACGTAGGCCCAGCTGAACTGTTGACCGAAACTACGGATTAGCTAGTTGAGCGCCCAAACACCGGGGTGACCGAGGTGTGCGCCGCTTAACGCCGCTAACAGTTTGCCCAGGGCAACCACGACATCTTGTCGTACCGCCCCTAGTTGACTGCTCAATTACTTGATTCGCGGCAGCAAGCCCCCATCCTTGCAGGAGCGAGAAGAGTCTGGGGAGCACAATGATACTGACAAGCGCGCGTGCAAAGAATTTTAAATCGATAAAGGACACTGGGGTCGTAGACATCGCCCCGAGTACAACCGTCTTGGTTGGCAAGAACGAGTCCGGGAAAACCGGGTTTCTTGAAGCTCTGCATAAGGCGTACTCACAGCGAGGAATCGGCTACAGCTATGTGGACGACTATCCTCGGCGTCAAATGACCGCTTATCGTCGACGACACGAGAAAAAGCAATACGACCAGGTCGCGACGTTGACCTACGCAGTGCCCGACGACCTGGTGGCGCAAATCAACGAGGAGGTCTTCGCTGGCAAATCGGTGTTGCCAGCCGGGTTCACTTTTTCGACGACCAGCAACTACGGCAACGGAAAGACGGTTTCGGTCGGTGTCGATGAGAAGGCCGCCCTGGACGCGATTCGTGAAAGCCTTGCAGGTGTCGAGTTTCAAACGGAAGTCTTTGAAGGCGCTGAAGACCTTGACGAGGTTCTGGAACGGATTAAGGCCAAGGATCTGTCGGACGGGCACGAATTGCTGCAGTTTCAGCAGCAGTGGGACGAGCGGCTCAAGAACCGTCGAGCAGGTTGGGGCGCGGCTGAATTGCATGTTTGGCGTGACTACCTGTCCCCCAACATCCCGAAATTTCTCTATTTCGATGACTATTGCCTTCTCCCAGGAAAGGTTAATCTCAAGTCTTTGAAGTCGCGGATGGACGACGATTCTCTGGAGGAGTCCGACGAAACCGTGCTTGGCTTGTTCGACCTTGCGGACATCACAATTGATGACGTGCTGAAGGAGCAGGGCTACGAGGAGCTAAAGGCGCAACTTGAGGCAATCGGCCTTCACATCTCGGACAAGGTCTTCAGGTACTGGAAACAGAATACTGAGCTGGATGTGGAATTTGACCTGAAGGCCGACCCACACGACGTTGCTCCGTTTGATGATGGTGTCAATCTGTACATCCGAATCAAGAGCCGTAGGCACGGTGTAACCATTCCGTTCGACCAGAGAAGCAAGGGGTTCATCTGGTTTTTCAGCTTCATGGTCTGGTTCGACGCTGTAAACGAGCGGGAGGGAACGGACAAGCGGCTTATCCTCTTGCTTGATGAGCCGGGGCTGAGTCTGCACGCGATGGCTCAGAAGGACTTTTTGGCGTATATCGACGATCTCGCTGAGTCGTACCAGACAATATTTACAACACATTCGCCATTCATGGTCGACGACAACAAGCTAGATGCGGTTCGTGTCGTAGAAGACAACCCGGAATCTGGGACGACCGTTACGTCGGACATCGCTGGGTCAGGTCGAGAGGCGATTTTCCCACTGCAAGCAGCGCTCGGTTATGACATTGCCCAGAACTTGTTCGTTGGCAAAAAGAATCTGCTGGTCGAAGGAATTTCAGACCTGATCGTGCTCCAGCACCTCCGAACGTGCCTAGAGTCGATGGATCGAGCGCCGGATCAAGAGTGGGTGACTGTGCCGGTAGGCGGGCTTGAGAAGGTCGCCACGTTTGTGGCCCTGCTGGGGGCGAACCAGCTCGATCTAGCCGTGCTGCACGACAATGTTGGTCGCCCAGAGCAGCGACTCACAGACTTGATTCGACGAAACCTTCTGCACGAAAAGCGCGTGTTCAACTACTCAATGTTTTGCGCTGACGACAGCAAGCCAGCGGATCTCGAAGACATCTTCACTCCGTCGCTCTACGTCAAGGCATTCAACCTTGCGTACGCGCAGAAGCTGGGCAGCGCGAAACTCAAAGTCGGTGATCTTGGCAAGCACCCAAGGATCATCGAACGAATCAACGAGTGGCTCAGATCGCAGTCAATCCAGTTGCGCGCGTCAGGCGGGTTCAATCACTACCTAGTCGCACAACAGTTGACCACGCTCATTGATGCCGAGTCAGTGAGCTCCGACACTTGGGATCGAATTGAGGAAATGTTCTCGCAGCTTTCCGCGTCGCTGGCAGCGTGATATTCACTCTGGGCTGTTCTACGGATGAGGACACCATGCCCGAAATGGAATGGGCTACCGAGATCGAGAAGATCACATGAGAATTTTTCCCGTGCGCCGCTGTCAGTTATTCTAGCCGCGTTGCAGCCTCCTAGTTAGTCCCTTGAACTCCAGCCTCCGCTCCAATCTGACTCTGCTCATTGCCTGCGTATTGATCGTGAGCCGAATCCTTGGTGCTCACGCGCATGCGTGTTCGGATGGCGATCCGGATTGCTTGAATGAGCTTCATGCCGAAGCGATCGTTCATGCAGAAGAATCCTGCGCGGATGAGACCTGCGTCGATACCAGAGTGGAAGCCGCCGATGGCGTCCTCGCCAAGCTGTTGGACCTCGACGGCGGGGAAGTGCTGGCCATCACCATCATGGCAGTCTTGGGCCTGCTGCTTGTCCCGGTTGCTACGCCGCCAATTGCGCGGACGCTTCCGCCGATAAGCTCCAGGTTCGGCCGCCTCCCACCTGCCAGGGCTCCCCCAGCCACGCTCTAGTCATCGCCTTGATGCCGCGGTCGCGGCATCCCTGCGTCGCAAGGCGCAACGATTTCTGGAGCATTCATGTTCACTCTTTTCTGCCGAGCTGCGCTGTGCGCCGTCGGCTTATCGTGGCTGACAGTAGGTCACGCACAGACACCACCCGCTGATACCCTCACACTGGCCGAGACTGCCCGGCGCGTGGCCGAGCGCAACCCGTCCATCACGGCCTATGCACCACGCCGCTTGGCGCTGGATGGCGAACGCGCATCGGCTCGCCTCAACCCGCCGTTGGAGCTTGGCCTAGAGGCCGATGAATTCGCCGGCACTGGCAATGCGCAGGGCTTGGGCGGCATCGAACTGACGCTGGCGTTGTCCAGCGTGATTGAGCTTGGCGACCGACCCTCAAGGCGTACAGCCATCGTCGATGCGCAAGGATCGCTGCTCGCTGCGAAGGAGCGCACGCAGCTGCTCGACAGTCAGGCGGAAGCCGCCCGGCTGTTCGTGCGACTGGCCGCCTTGCAGCAAGAGTTGGTAGTGGCCCGCACGGCGCAGGATTTGGCCAGCCAGGCCGAAAGGACGGTGCGCAGCCGCGTAGATCGTGGCCGCGCGCCGCAGGCCGACCTACAGCGGGCGATGGCGGCGACGGCGCGTGCGCAATTGGAGGTGGGCCACATCGAGCACCAGCTTCCCACGCTGCGTGTACGGCTGGCCGCGTTGTGGGGCATGACGACGCCGGACTTCGCCCGAGTGGATGACGACGCGTTGTTCCATCCCGGCCGAGCGGGTGATTTCGAGCATCTGGCCAGTACGCTCGACCAGAACCCGGACTTGCAGCAGCTTGCGAGCCGGGAGCGGATTGCGGCTGCCAATCTGCGGTTGGCCCAGTCCACCTCCCGTGGCGATCTGCGCTGGCGCGCCGGTGTGCGCAGGCTGGAGGGCAGCAACAGCACCGGGCTGGTGGCGGGCGTCAGTATCCCACTGTTCTCCGGCCGCCGTGCGCAAGGCGACATTGCTGCGGCCAGCAGCCGCCGGGATGCCGCCGAGCTGGATTCCGAGGCAGCGCGCATCAACGCCCGCGCCACGCTTTACGAAGCCTGGCAACACCGGCAACACGCTATCGAGGCGTTCGCACTATTACGCGATGCGGTGATACCGAGGCTGGAATCCGCGCTTACTGACACCCGTTCGGCCTATCGCGCCGGCCGCTACAGCTACCTGGAACTGATTGCAGCGCGGCAAGAGCTGATCGACGCGCGCCTGGCGCTGGTAGATGCCGCCCGCCGCGCCCACCTGAACCGCATTGACCTGGAACGCCTGGCCGGCGCGGCGCTGACCGCAGCCGATGCCGCAACCGACCTCAAGGAAGACAACCATGACCATTGACCGACCACTGCACGTGCTCGCCCTAGCTGCTGCGCTGATGGCCTGTGCGCTTGCAGCACCCGCTACCGCAGCCGCGGCCACCTCCGAGCACGATCATGACGATGGCACTCAAACGCACGGATCTCGCGATCCTGACGACAATCACGACGGTGACCACGAGGCCGACCATGAGGTTGACCACGAAGAAGAAGGTCATGGCGATGCCGTTGAGCTGACAGCGGCCCAAGTCAAGCAGGCTCAATTGGCCATCGCAACCGCCGGGCCGGGCACCATCCGACAGACACTGCCGGTGTTCGGCCGCATTGAGGCAATCCCGTCCCGCACGGCTGTTGTCCAGGCCCGATTCCCGGGGCAGATCATCTCGCTGACTCCTGACGTTGGAGAGTCCGTCAGTCGCGGAGCGGTGATCGGGATGGTGGAAGCCGATGACAGCCTGCAACGCTACGCCCTGCGCGCGCCCATCTCGGGTGTGGTGGTAGAGCGCATGGCGTCTCCAGGCGAGGCCACGGCTGGACGCAGTTTGCTTCGTATCGCCGATTTCGGCGAAGTCTGGGCGCAGCTCGCGATCTTTCCGTCGCAAATCAGCCGTGTCTCTGTCGGTCAAGCCCTGACCGTGCGCGGCGATGACATCACCGCCGATGCGCAGATCGACTGGATCGCCCCGGCCGCAGACCACGGCCCGGCCCGCATGGCCCGCGTGGTGCTGCCCAACCCGGACGGGCGTTGGGCACCCGGCAACACCGTGCAAGCCGAGATCGTCACCGCGCTGATCGACGCTGAGCTGGTCGTTGAGACCCGTGCGATCCAGCAGGTGGAGGGCCAGCCATCGGTCTTCGTACGCGAGGGCAATCGCTTTGAAGCGCATGCCCTCACGCTGGGCCGCAGCGACGGCCGCGTGACGGAAGTGCTGGGCGGGCTGGCACCGGGTGCCAACTACGTCACCGCCAACAGCTACCTGCTGAAGGCCGAGCTGGAGAAATCCAGCGCCTCGCACGACCACTAGGAGCGCTTCATGATCAATGCAATCGTGCGCGCTGCCGTCGAGCAGCGCTGGCTGGTCTTGGGCCTGATGCTGGTATGGATCGGCATTGGCGTGTGGAGCTACCGCGCGCTGCCCATCGATGCCGTGCCGGACATCACCAATGTGCAGGTGCAGATCAACACGGCTGCGCCAGGCTATTCACCATTGGAAACCGAACAGCGGGTCACTTTTCCGGTGGAAACGGCGCTGTCTGGCCTACCGAACCTGGCCTACACGCGTTCGCTATCGCGCTACGCGCTGTCACAGGTCACCGTCGTGTTCGAGGAAGGTACGGACCTGTACTTTGCCCGCAACCTCATCAACGAGCGGCTGTCGGCCGTCCGCAGCCAGCTCCCGCCCGGGCTGGAGCCAGAAATGGGGCCGATCAGCACGGGCCTGGGCGAGATCTTCATGTACGCCGTACGCGCCGAGCCCGGTGCGACGCAAGCCGACGGGCGCCCTTGGGATGCGATGGCGCTGCGGGAGGTGCAGGACTGGATCATCCGGCCGCAGCTCGTGCTCACGCCCGGTGTGGCCGAGGTCAACAGCATCGGCGGCTACAACAAGCAGTACCACGTGCTGCCCGAGCCGCAGAAGCTGCTGGCCTGGGGCTTGTCGATGGCTGACGTGAACGAGGCGCTGGCCCGTAACAACAGCAACCGCGGCGCCGGCTACGTGGAGCGCAACGGCCAGCAACTGCTCGTGCGCTCGCCGGGCCTGCTGGAAACCATCGAAGACATCGAGCAGGTGGTGGTCACGCATCGCGACGGCGTGCCTGTGCTAGTGCGCGACGTGGCCGAGGTCGCCTTGGGACGTGAATTGCGCTCGGGGGCGGCGACGGTGAACGGCGAGGAAGCCGTGCTGGGCACCGCCATGATGCTGCTGGGCGAGAACTCGCGTGCCGTGGCCCGCGACGTTGCCGAGCGTGTCGAGACCATCAATCGTTCGCTGCCCGATGGCGTGTTTATGCAGCCGCTGTATGACCGCACGACGCTGGTCGACAAGGCCATCAAGACCGTGCAGAAAAACCTGCTGGAGGGTGCGCTGCTGGTGATCGTGGTGCTGTTCCTGCTGCTGGGCAATGTGCGGGCGGCGCTCATCACCGCAGCGGTGATCCCGCTGGCGATGCTGGCCACCATCACCGGCATGGTGCGTACGGGTGTCTCCGCCAACCTTATGAGCCTGGGCGCATTGGACTTTGGGCTGATTGTTGATGGCGCAGTGATCGTGGTGGAGAACTGCATTCGCCGCCTGTCAGAGGCGCAGGCAGGGACGCGCGATCGGGTGCTGGCGCTCAAGGAGCGTCTGCATGTGGTCTATACCGCCACCGGCGAAGTGATCCGCCCGAGCTTGTTCGGCGTCGGCATCATCACCGTGGTCTACATCCCGATCTTTTCGCTGACCGGGGTCGAAGGGAAGATGTTTCACCCGATGGCGGCCACCGTCGTCATGGCGCTGCTGGCGGCCATGGTGCTATCGGTCACGTTCGTGCCGGCCGCCGTGGCCGTGTTCATGCGCGGGCGGGTATCCGAGCGCGAGAACCTGGCGGTCCGCGGTGCCAAACGCATCTACGAGCCGCTGCTGGCAGCCGCCCTGAAGCTGCGCTGGGCGCTGGTGGCCGGTGCCACCGTGCTGGTGATTGCCAGCGGCTGGCTGGCGACCACGCTGGGCTCGGAGTTCGTGCCGCAGCTGGATGAGGGCGATATTGCCGTCCAGTCCCTGCGCATCACGGGCACGGGGCTGGGCCAGTCGCTGAAGCTGCAAGCGCAGGTCGAGCAGCGCGTCAGCGAGTTTCCGCAGGTGGCTGTGGCTTTCGCGCGCGTGGGCACGGCAGAAGTGGCCACCGACCCGATGCCGCCCAACATCGCCGATGGCTACGTGATGCTCAAGCCGCGCGGTGAGTGGCCAGACCCAGGCCTGACTAAAACCGAGCTGATCGAACAGATGGAGGAAGCCCTCGAAGAACTTGTCGCCAACAACTACGAGTTCTCTCAACCCATTCAACTGCGCTTCAACGAGCTAATTTCCGGCGTGAGGGCTGATCTAGGCATCAAGGTCTTCGGCGACGACCTGGACCAGTTGCTCGCCGGTGCGCAGGCAATTCAGCGCGTGGTTGCGACTATCGATGGTGCGGCCGATGTGCGCGTCGAGCAGGTCAGCGGCCTGCCGGTGTTGTCAGTGATCCCGGATCGAATGGCGTTGGCACGCTACGGCGTCAACGTGCAGGACGTGCAGGATCTCGTCGCCACCGCTGTTGGCGGCGAGTCTGCTGGGTTGATCTTCGACGGCGACCGGCGCTTCGAGTTGGTTGTGCGGCTGCCGGAACGGCTGCGGCAGGACATTCGCACACTCGAAAACCTCCCGCTGATGCTGCCTGACCCCGGGCAAATTGGCGGCGAGCCGCGTTACCTGCCCCTGGGCGAAGTGGCCCGCGTGGAGTTGGCGCCTGCGCCGGCTCAGATCAGCCGTGAAAATGGCAAGCGGCGTGTGGTGGTGACAGCCAACGTGCGTGGGCGTGACCTTGGATCCTTCGTAGAGGACGCGCAGAGCCGCATCAACGGTGAGGTCGACCTGCCCGCCGGCTACTGGCTGGACTACGGCGGCACCTTCGAGCAGCTTCAGTCTGCCAGTCAGCGCTTGGCTATCGTTGTACCCGTCACCCTACTGCTGATTCTCGGGTTGCTATTGATGGCGTTCGGGTCACTGAAGGACGCGCTAATTATCTTTACTGGCGTGCCGTTGGCTCTCACCGGCGGGGTGGCCATGCTGTGGCTGCGCGAGATGCCGCTGTCGATCTCTGCTGGCGTGGGCTTCATCGCGCTGTCGGGCGTAGCCGTGCTCAATGGCCTGGTGATGCTGTCGTTCATCCGCGAATTGCGGGCGGATGGCGTCGAACTTGAACGTGCCATCCGGCAAGGCGCGCTGACGCGCCTGCGCCCAGTGCTGATGACCGCACTGGTGGCCAGCCTGGGGTTTGTGCCGATGGCGCTGAATACCGGCACGGGTGCCGAGGTGCAGCGGCCGCTTGCGACGGTCGTGATCGGCGGCATTGTGTCATCGACGTTGCTGACCCTGTTGCTGCTACCCGCGCTATACCGGATCGTGCACGGGCGCGAGAATGAACAAAACCAAAGGCAAGACGATCAAGGAGAACCCGCATGAGTGACTGCGGCTGCGAGTTCGAGGCGCGCAACGAGGCAGAACGCCGGGTCTTGATCACCCTGATGGCAATCAACGTCGTGATGTTCGTTGCCGAGTTCCTACTGGGCTGGCTTGGTCAGTCCACCGGGCTGATCGCCGATTCACTCGACATGCTGGCCGACGCGCTGGTCTACGCCACCAGCCTTTATGCCGTCGGCCGTGCCGCCAGCATCAAGCACACGACCGCGCGCCTATCCGGCTGGCTGCAGATTGCGCTGGCGTGCCTGGTGCTGATCGATGTGGCGCGCCGGGGCTGGTTTGGTAGCGAGCCGGTTGGTGCATGGATGATCGGTGTGGCCGCAGTGGCCCTGATCGCCAACCTGACCTGTCTGTGGCTGATCAGAACGCACCGCGACGGTGAGGTGCACATGCGTGCAGCATGGATATTCTCGGCCAACGACGTGATCGCCAATGCCGGCGTCATTCTTGCCGGTGTGCTCGTGCTGGCCACGGGATTACGGTGGCCTGATCTGGTCATCGGCCTGATCGTTGCGCTGGTGGTATTGCGCGGCGGCATACGGATTTTGCGCGACGCGCGAACGGACGAGGAGCGAAGCTGATGGGCGCGGGACACGATCATGGGAGGCAGTCGAGCACAAGAACGCTGCTGATTGCGCTAGTTGTCACCACCGGGTTCGCCATCGTCGAGGCCATCACCGGCTGGCTGGCCAATTCCCTGGCACTGATCGGCGATGCCGGGCACATGCTGACCGACAGCATGGCGTTGGCCGTGGGTGCACTGGCTGCCTGGGCCGCCAAGCGGCCGCCGACGGCAACGCTGAGCTATGGCTGGCAGCGCGCGGAGGTGCTCGGCGCGCTGTTC
Organism: Abyssibacter sp.; assembly: GCA_023146115.1. Classification (GTDB taxonomy): domain Bacteria; phylum Pseudomonadota; class Gammaproteobacteria; order Nevskiales; family OUC007; genus Abyssibacter. The sequence continues at coordinate 10,347 of JAGLCS010000084.1, forward strand.
AACGTCATATTCATGTACGTGATCGTCGCGTTCATCGTCGTCGCTGCCATCCAACGGCTGATAGACCCGCCGAATGTTGAGGGCGGCTCCGTGTTGCTGGTCGGCACCCTGGGCCTGCTCGTCAACATCGGTGTGGCCTGGCTGCTGTCGCGCGGCGAGCAAACGCTCAACACGCGGGGCGCGATGCTGCACGTGATGAGCGATCTGCTGGGCTCCGTTGCTGCGGTGGGTTCCGGCATTGTTGTGCTGGCAACTGGATGGATGCCGATCGATCCGATCTTGTCGATGCTGATCTGTGTGCTGATTCTTGTCTCGTCCACCAAGCTGCTACTGGAGACTTTGCGAGTGGTGATGGCCGGGGTTCCGAAAGGACTCGAGTTGGCAGAGATCCAGGCGGCTATCGAAAGCAGTCATCCCTCCGTGACCGGAGTGCATCATCTTCACGTCTGGGAAGTCTCTTCCCATAGTCGCGCCCTTTCAGCACATGTCGAAATGCGGGCGCTGAACGAATGGCAGGAGGCGTTGGAGCAAATAGCCAAGACGCTTAGGCGTGAGTTTGGCATCAACCATCCTACGCTTCAGCCTGAGCTCACTCGCTGTCACGACGCCACTCAATAGGCACCAGACAGGCCCCCTACACGTGTCTAGGCTGAGTGGTATGCCAGTAGTGCAGCACTCTAACGTGGTCAGATACGCGGCTACATTGGGCAATTATCGTGGCGCGAGCGTGCTACTTCACCGGCTATCGTGTGAGATTTAGTGGCTATATGTAATCCGTGAAGTGCTAGCCGGCAACCAAGCTCGAAGTACGCTCTCACGTAGCGAGAAGAATTGGCACCAACGATATTTGGCTGCCGAGTGCGACGCGCAGGCTGGCTTCCTCGGGTTGATCCCGCATTATCACGCCCGCGGCCATCGAGGCTGCAAACTTGCGCCGAAAGTCGAGGAACTACTGACCTTGACCGTACAAGAGGGAGCCTGCGAGCAAGCGCGATACACGGGTCGCTACGGACAACTCAGGGCCACTTGCCGTGAATTGGGACTCGCGCCGCCTTCAAAGACCACCTTCCACAAAAGACTCCGCGCCGCGCGGGCGGATTTACGCGCTATCCACAGCGCACGCGGAAAAGACGCAGCGTATCAGGCGCAGCCTGCAGAGAAGCTCACAACATCCACCATCTCAAGACTCGCTCAGCGAAGCTGGCAATCGGCAACACTGGACCATACCCCACTACCTATCCGACTGGTTGAAACCCTCTTGGGCACGCCCATTGCCCATTCGCCTTGGCTCACGTATATGCGGGACGATGCCGATGGCGGGATTCGTGGGGTCTATTTGTCCTTTCATCGACCAACCACACTCACTGTCCAATCCACATTATGGGATTGCTACCGCAGATACCAAAGATTCCCCGAGACACTCCGCCTCGATGGGGAAAAACCGCATGATTCTATTGCAGTAGAGAAACTACTTGCGCACGAAAGAATAGACAAACTCTGCCGTCGGTATATGAGCCCCAGAGATGGCAGCGGCATTGAAAGAGGGTTCAGCTTATTTCAGCACGCACTGCTCGCTTATCTCAACGGTAATTATGTGCTACGCCAAGATCCCAAGTCTTGGGAACGAGGATGGCGCCCTGATCAATTAGCGGATAGAACCCTAGGATCGCTCTGGCTAGCCACAGAGGAGTTCTTTTTCGCTTATTACAACACATCATTTGCTAGCCCGAAGACGTCTGGGTTGTCTCCGGACGCATACCAAGCCGCATCGGCTCGCGCCCATGGGGCACGCGCGTATCGCGTCAGTACTGACCTCGATGCTGACCGCCCTCACCTGCTCCCGCTAGTCAGTCGAGGTGGAATGCGAAAGCTCGACCGGCAAAATGGAATCCGCATACATGGGCAGCGTTACTTACCGAACAAACCCATTTCCCCTGAATTTTATGGGCACACCTATATTGTAAAGTTCGATCCGCTGGATATCACATACATCTATGTCTCACTCGGAGGAACATGGACCGATTTTTGCCATCAATATGCTCATCAATTCAGTGGTTTGTCTTCTGCGCGCTTAGCGGGTTATAGCAGGGAAATCGTTGAATTGGCACAAAGGCATGAGGCCGCGTCGCCCGAACGAGCGGAGCAGCTTGGCGCCTTGCTCGAACGCGTTGCGCAGATTCCTCATGACCCGCTCGCACAGTGGGAAGAGTCGCGCATTGTGAGGAATGCCCAAAAGGAAGAGGTCATGGAGGGCGAGCCCGTTTCACCATTCGCAATTCACGGGGACATACACAGTTGCCCTACATTTCAATCGGGGGATGAATGATGGAGCGGGATTATCTGCGGGACCGGGCTACTCGGGCGATCAAAACGCAGTCCATTGAAACGCCACTTTTCACGGACACCCTGAACGACCTATTGGCCAATATCCAATTCGCTCCGCGAGGAACTGTCCTCGTATGCGTAGGCCCGACTGGCTCCGGGGTCGCCACGCTTACTCGGCGGCTGACAAGTGAACTCGTAGCGCGTACACAACCAGAGGATCACTACGCGGCCTTAGAGCTCCGCGCCCGCTTCCCCACGGATACCCCTTTCAGGTGGAAGAATTTCTTTGAATCGGGACTTGAAGCGCTGAATGATCCAATTCTTGGGCAACGTCGGCGAGCTTCCGAGTCTGAGCACGGAATCACAGAATTCTCTAAATCAGCGACCTGGACCACACGCGACCAGCATCAGACGCAGATGGCCAATGCTGCTCATCGCCGCGGCTGTACAACACTTCTGATTTCGGAAGCCCACCACATGCTCCGGCGCGCGAAAGCGTCCGACCTGGATGCGGTTCCAATTACCTTGCATCAGCTCGCGAACAGTCGGTTCGGGCTACCCGCTGTAGTGGTAGCAACTGGATCTTATGAGCTCCTGCGCATTTCTAATATCTGCGCGGCCTCCGACTTTCCGATGAAATTCGTGCATCTTCGGCCCCTGTCATCGACCATAGAAAGCGACGTCAAGGCCTGGCTCTCGTGCTGCGCCACATACCAAGAGCTCATGGGGGATTACTGCCCGAGCAACCTGTTAGTTGATCGAGCCGACGCGTTATTCGGGGCAACCTTTGGATGCATCGGCTGGCTACAGCGCACCTTGCTGCGTGCGATTGCTACCTCGTCTCAGCACGACGCCGCGCAACTTAGTTGGGACCACATCCGTGACAGCCTGCCTACGAAAAGGGAGCAAAAGAACCTCGCGCTCGAGATCGAGGAAGGCACGCATTTCTTTTCGGAAGAGGTAACAAGCGAGACATCTTCACCGCGCTCTTCAGCCCTGAACCGCCCCGGGTTTGAAGGAGG
>JAGLCS010000085.1 GCA_023146115.1 Abyssibacter sp.
GAAGTCGCTTTGATCTCGACTCCGCCATCTCCCAAATCGAAAGTCCGGACCTCGATGGCGGCAAGACCCGATTGACGCTGCCGCGCGGCGTTCACAACCTGTCGGCTGCTGAAGTGGAATCTTCTCAGCGGGCACGGATCTTTTTTGGCGTCGTGCACTCCGTGGCGCGCAAGGGTTATACCGCGACCACGATCGCCGACATCTGCGGCCTGGCCAAGCTGTCGAAAACCACGTTTTATCAGCTCTTTCCGGACAAGGAGGCCGCCTTTCTGGCCGGTTACAAGGCCGCGCACGAGGAATTGGTGGGCCTGCTCACCCGCTATCGACAGCGTTCGGGCAGCTGGAGCGACCGGATGCGCGCAGAACTGCGGATTTATCTTGCATTCAATCTGAGCAATCCCTCGCTCGCCAAGTGTTACCTGCTAGAGATTCACGCCGCGGGCGGCAGCGCATGGGAGATGCGGGATTGGGGGCACGAGCAGTTCGCCGAGATGCACCGCGCCCTATACGAGCGCCGGCGAAAGGCGATTCCGGACTTGCCGGAACTGCCGCGAGAGATCTTTCTCGCGGTCATCGCTGCCCTCGAAGAACTGGTGTGCGCCTATCTACGGCGCGACCAGGTCGCCGAAATCATGGAGTTGCTCCCACGCGCCTTGTTCCTAACCGAATCGATCTACAGCGGCCACCCGCCGGCTGTGGCCGCGCTTCAACTTGCCATGGACTGAAGTGGCTCCGGCGACACGTGCCGATCCGGATGCCGGACCAGGACACTCGCACGCCCAGCCCGATGCTCGATCCGCGTGTCCCATGCGGCCTGCACATGTTGTTCAGGCCTGGTCCACACCGCCCAGCTCAGCGCCTGCAAGCCCGGCATATCTCGCAGCAACGCTCGCCAGTCATCGGTGTTGAGGGCCTCCGGCCCGCCGTCCAGTGCACGCCGGGCGGCATCGTTCAAACGCTCACGAATGGGCGAGTGCCGGGATCGCGTGTCGGGTGACATGGTCCAGTGAATCGCCCAGACGATGGGGTCGGCGATGGTATCGACCGCCCGGACCTGCCCGGCAAGCCCCACCGTTTCGGCGCGCTCGACATCCTCGTTGGTCCAGGCCAGCACGTCGGGCGGCGTGGTTTCCTCCGGAGTCATGTACAGGCGCAGCCAGCGCGCAAGCCGACCGAAGGGACGGCTGCCGGAGCTCGCCGCGACCGGAATACTCAGCACGATGGGGCCGAGCACCGGGATGGCCCACCAGAGATACTGCGGACTCAGCCACCACAGGTAGCCGCCGGCGCCGGCCGCGACCGCGGTGGGCAGCGCGAACAGCCGGAACGCGCCGCCCCAGGGCAGATCACCGTCGCCACGTGATTGACCGCCCCAATTGGTTTTCAGCCCGAATAATGCGGAGACCACAAACCCGGTGTGGGCCACCATCCGCAGTGGGGCGTAGAGGCTGGAGATGAGCACTTCGGTGATCACCGACATGAGCAACGCGATGACGCCGCCGAACCCGCGCGCCTGACCCCGCAATATAAGCAACAGCGCGGCGAAGAATTTAGGCGCGATGAGGATGGCCATGGTGGATGCGAACAGGCTGAGCGCCAGTTCGGGTTGCCAGATCGGCCAGTCCGGAAACAGTACGCGCTGGTCGGGAAAGTACTCCGGCTCGATCAGCGTTTCGATGGATAGCTGGATGGTCGTTGCGACCAGAAACAGGAACCAGAGCGGAGCGGATAAATACGCCATCGCACCGACCAAAAAACCCGCCCGGTGAGCGGGGTGTAGGCCCGGCGTATTGAACAGGCGCAAATGCTGGAGATTGCCCTCGCACCAGCGCCGGTCGCGCTCGAGTTCCTCGATCAGATTCGGCGGTGGCTCTTCGAAACTGCCGGGTAGATCGTAGGCGATCCAGACTTCCCAGCCGGCGCGACGCATGTAGGCAGCCTCGACGAAATCGTGGCTTAGAATGGCGCCGCCCAGCGGCCCACCGCCCATGCGGGGCAGCCCACAGTACTTGATAAACGGAGCCAGCCGGATCAGCGCGTTGTGGCCCCAGTACTGCGCTTCACTGAGCTGCCAGTAGTGCAGGCCGGCGGAAAAAACCGGTGAATACACGCGGGATGCGAACTGCTGCACCCGCGCGAACAGCGTGCCGCGATTGGACGGAATCGGCGCCGTCTGGACGATGCCCACCTGCGGCGAGGTGTCGAGAATGCCGACCAGTTGTTCCAGGCAATGGCCTTGGAGCACGCTGTCGGCATCGAGCACCATCATATAGTCGTAGCGATCACCCCAGCGGCGACAGAAATCGGCGATGTTGCCCGTCTTCCGGTTGATGCGGTGGCGCCGCCGCCGATAATGCACGCGGCCGGCCATGCCCAGGTCGCGGATGAGTTCGGCCCAGGCGACTTCTTCCTGCACTTGGGTATCCGGATCGGTGCTATCGCTAAGAATGAAATAGTGCACGCGATCGGCCAGTTCGCTGGACTGGATCGAGCGAATCGTCGCCCGCAAGCCCGCATACACACGGCTCACCGGTTCGTTGTAGATCGGCATCACCATGGCGATGCGGGAATCGCTGTCGGGCAGCGTATCCGGAATGCGCCGGCTGATCCGGAATCGATCAATGCCGGTCAGGCACAGAATCGTTCCGGCAATCGCGGTCCAGAATCCGATCGACACCCAGAAGAACAAGGCGCCGAACAGCAGGCCGATGACCAACTCCAGTCCGCGTTCGCCCTGATGCGGCAACAGGCCGATGAAGTAGATGCTGGCGAAGATGGTTTGCGCGGCCGCGAGCGACAGCAATAGCAGACGGCGCCAGGTCATGATCAGGCGTTCGGAGACTGGCCGGCCGGAACGCGGCGGCGTATCCGGCATGCGTGGGGCCATCGGCGTGCGGCGGAGCGCAGGCATTGACACAAACTTGAGCCGTGGCCATTGGCGCACGGCGTCCTGCGGATCGGTGCCGAACCACCGCATGACCGTGCCAGCAGCGTGTTCGGCGAGCACGGAAAAGCGGGGTGGGCGCCCGTTGCTGCTCAGCGCGCGCAGGGCGTTGCGATGGGTTTGAGCTGCGTCGGCCGCATTGTCAGGCATTAGCTGGCCGGCTCCGTGTAGGTCCAGACCTCACTCATGGCTTTTTGCTCCGCGCCGACGAGCCTGGCTCGCAGTTCGGCCGGTTTTTCCGCATCCGGTTTCAGCTTGCCGCGGATCACCAGCCGCCAACCGCCGGTTTCGCGGTTGCGAAACGCGATCTGCTCGGCCACGACGAAGTGCGGTGGAAAGCTGACGTCTGCACTGACCTGTGCATCCTCGGGCAGCGCATTCAGCTCAGTGCCGGAGAAATCGATCACATAACGGTGGTTGCCTTCGGGGTTGTTCGATCGCGCAATCCGCGTGCTGATCACACGACCGTATTCCGGTCCGGCGAGCTCGTCATGCTGCCAATGGATGATGTATTTCACATGCAATGGCTTGTCGGCCGATAGCCCGTCCTTCGGACGCCAGTAGGCGACGATGTTGTCGTTCACTTCGTTCTTGGTCGGGATTTGCACCAACTCCACCGAGCCCTCGCCCCAGTCTCCGATGGGTTCGATCCAGGCGCTGGGCCGCAGGTGATAATGCGCTTCCAGATCCTGGTAGTTGGTGAAGTCGCGGTCGCGCTGCATCAGGCCGAAACCATGTAGCTGCTTGGCCTGAAACGCATTGATCGACAGTTGCGCCGGGTTGACCAAGCCGCGCCAGAGCCATTCGTCGCCCGCGTGGATGAGCAGGCCGTCCGAGTCGTGGACCTCCGGGCGAAAGTCATTGGATGGCCGCGGCACTTCTTCGCCGTAGTGGAACATGCTGGTCAGCGGGGCGATGCCCAGCTTGGCGAACTCACCGCGGCGAAACAGAGTTGCCTCGACACGCGTCTGCGTGCTGTCGCCAGGCGTGACGAGAAAGCTGTAGGCGCCGGTGACGTTTTCGCTCTCCAGTAGCGCGTAAATCCGGAACTGGTGGGCATCGCGCCGTGGCCATTCGATCCAGAAGCGGGTGAAGGCGGGAAACTCCTCGCCCGATCGCTCACCGGTATCGATCGCCAGCCCGCGAGCCGACAGCCCTAGCCACTGGCCGGCGCCCAACGCGCGGAAGTAGCTGGCACCATGGAAGATGATGAGCTCGTCCTTGTAATCATCGCGGTTCAGCGGGTAGTGCAGCCGGAAGCCGGAAAAGCCCATCGACTTGTCGATATCGGTGGGTGTCGGATTGCTGCCGTAATCGAACAAATCGGTGGAATAGTCGACTCGGCGCACCCCATCGGCCGTGAGCAGATTGATCTCCACCGGCGTGTCGTAATAAAGCCCGAGGTGAAAGAACTGCGCTTCGATCGGCAGATCGGCCCCGCGCCAAAGCGCTTTGGCCGGCCGAAAGCGGATGTCGCGATAGGCGTCGTAATCCAGGCCCTGCAATGCCGGCGGCAACTCGACTTGCCGGGGTTCATAAGGTTTTGTTGCCAGCGCTCTGGCGTGCTCGACCAGCGACGGATAGTCGGTGACATCAGCGGCATGAGACATAGTCGTCCCCCACAGCATCACGACGGTGCTGGCCAGCAGCATCTTCACAGGCAGAGTGCGTGAACGCACTCTGCGATTGGCCCTGGGCATGATTCGGTCCTTTCTTCCCTGATAGCGGCATGCCCCCATCCCATCAGATGGGAGCGCCAGAACGGCGACAAGTTCCCGGCCGGCGAGCAGGCGGACTATTCCAGGGTTAGCAGATGTGCGTTGCCACCGACCGCGGCCGTGTTGATGGTGACTGTTCGCTCGGTGGTCAGGCGGCGCAGATAGTCCGGCCCGCCGGCCTTTGGACCGGTTCCGGACAGGCCCTCGCCGCCGAAAGGCTGCACGCCCACCACGGCGCCGATCATGTTGCGATTGATGTAGCAATTGCCGACCCGCGCCCGCTCGCTAACGCGCTTCCATGTACTTTCGATACGGCTATGCACGCCGAGGGTGAGGCCGTAGCCCAGTGCGTTGATGTCGTCGACCAGCTGGTCGAGCTCCTCGTCGTCGTAGCGCAGCACATGCAGCACCGGCCCGAAGACCTCACCCCCGACTTGATCCAGCGAATCGACCTCGTATGCGACCGGTGGGAAGAAGTGCCCGGAGGCATTGGCACTCGGGACTGCTGCGAGGCGCCGGGCCTCGCGGTCCATCCGTTCGCGGTGGGTGCGGAGGCGTCCCAGCGCCTCGGTGTCGATCACCGGCCCGATGTCGGTGGTGAAATCAACGGGATCACCCACGCGAAGTTCCTGCATGGCGCCGGCCAGCATCGGCAGGATGCGTTCGGCGATGTCGTCCTGCACGCAGAGCACCCGCAGGGCCGAGCAACGCTGGCCCGCGCTGCCGAAGGCTGATTGGACGGCATCCTTGACCACCTGTTCGGGCAGCGCGGACGAATCGACGATCATCGTGTTCAGCCCGCCGGTTTCGGCAATCAGCGGCACGATGGCACCGTTGCGCTCGGCGAGTTGCCGGGCGATCTGGCGTGCGGTATCGAGCGAGCCGGTGAACAGCACGCCGGCCAGTTCAGGCACGCCGAGCAGGCTGGGGCCGATGACTTCTCCGGTACCTGGCAGCAAGTGCAATACGTCGGCGGGCAGTCCGCAATTGCGAAATACCGCGATCGCGGCGTTGGCGATCAGCGTGGTCTGTTCGGCCGGTTTCGCCAGCACGCAATTGCCGGTGACCAAGGCCGCGGCGATCTGACCGGTGAAGATCGCCAGAGGAAAATTCCATGGGCTGATGCACACCATGACGCCGCGCGGCGCATGCCGAAGCGTGTTGGTTTCACCGGTGTAGCCGGGTAATCGCGTCGCCTCGCCCATCAACTCGCGGGCACGCGCTGCGTAGTAGCGGCAGAAATCCGCAGCCTCGCGCACCTCGGCCTGGGCATCCGCGTAGGTTTTGCCGGCCTCACGGATCAGCAGGGCCATCAGGTTCGCGCGCTGCGCCTCCAGGCCATCGGCCACGGCTTCCAGAATCTTCGCCCGCTGCTCGACATCGCAGCCCCCCCAGTTTCGAAATGCCGTTCGGGCACGGTGAGCGGCGCGGTGGACGTCGTCCGGTGTCGCTTCATGCCAGGCGCCGACATGCCGCAGCAGATTGGCGGGGCAGGTCACGTTGACGCGCGGTGTCGTTAGCTTGTCAGTAGACGTAGAGGGTTGCGCCAGCGGTGGCGACCGGTCGAGCGTGGCGATGGCGTCGGCCACGACCCTACGCTCGCTGACCACCGCTAGATTGAGGCCCGACGAATTCTTTCGATCGGCGTAGATGCCGGTGGGCAGCGGAATACCGGGATGCGGTTTGCTGGCGACGCTGCGCAGTTCGCCCACGGGATCGTTAACAACCTCGCTCACCGGGATGGATTCGTCGAGAATCCGGTTCACGAACGAGGTGTTGGCGCCGTTCTCCAGTAGGCGGCGCACCAGATAGGGCAACAGGTCTTCATGCGAGCCCACCGGTGCGTAGACCCGGCAGCCGACGTTGGCGTAGCGCGATTGCACCTCCTCGTACAGTGATTCCCCCATGCCGTGCAGGCGCTGAAATTCGTAGCTGTCTCGCGGCCGGTCGCGCTGACCATCGTCCGCAAAGGCGCGGATGGCGGCGACCGTATGAGCGTTGTGGGTGGCGAATTGCGGGTAGATCACGTCACGCGCCGCGAGCAGGCCACGGGCGCAGGCGAGATAGGACACGTCGGTGGTGCACTTGCGCGTGAACACCGGGTAACCGGCCAGGCCCTGTTCCTGTGATCGTTTGATTTCGGTGTCCCAGTACGCACCCTTGACCAGCCGGACCGGAATCCGCCGGCCCAGCTCGCGGCCCAGATCCACCAACCATTCAATCTGGGGCAGCGCACGTTTCTGATACGCCTGACACGCCAATCCAAGTCCGTCCCAACCCCGGTTGGTGGGGTGGCGATAGACCTGCTCGAACACGGCAAGCGCCATTTCCAGCCGGTCGGCCTCCTCGGCGTCGACGGTGAGCCCGATGTTGGCGTTGCGTGCAGCCTCGCAAAGCGCGAGCAGCCGGTCGGGGACTTCGGCAAGCACGCGCTCACGTTGTGAGTACTCGTAGCGCGGATGCAGGGCCGATAGCTTGACCGAGATGCCGGGGCCGCTGATGACGTCGCCGGCTTTTCCTAGCCGGGTGCCAATGGCCTTGATCGCATTGGTGTAGGCGTCGAAGTACCGCTGCGCATCGGACGCCGTGAGCGCCGCCTCGCCCAGCATGTCGAACGAGTGCCGCACCCGCGGACCGCTGGCCTTGCCGGCGCGTTTGAGCGCCTCGTCGATCGTACGCCCCATGACGAACTGGCTGCCCATCATGCGCATGGCCTGGCGCAATGCGGTGCGAATCACCGGTTCTGAGCTGCCGGCGATTAACTTGTCCAGCATGCCGCGCCAGGCTTTGGCATCGCGTATGGGCACTCGAATAATGCGCCCGGTGAGCATCAGCCCCCAGGTCGATGCGTTGACGAATAGGGATTCGCTGCGGCCGAGATGCGATTGCCAGTTGGCGTCGCCCAGCTTGTCGGCGATCAGTTTTTCAGCGGTGTCTTCATCCGGGATGCGCAGCAGCGCCTCGGCCAGGCACATCAGCAATACGCCTTCGTCGGATGACAGGTCGTATTCATGCATGAACGCGTCCAGCGCCGATTGCTCATCTTTGCGCCGGCGCACGCCCTCGACCAGCGCCGCCGCCTGTTCGCAAATGGCCACGGAGGCCTCGTCTGACAGGGCGGTGGCCGCGATCAACCTCTCCACGGTAGCGGTTTCGTCAGCTAGGTAATCGCGGTCCAGGGCTAGAGGCACGGAAGACTCTCGGTGGTGTTTACCTCATGGTAGCGCCGCAGCGAGGCGCCTCGTAGAGGGGCTATCCAAGCGATTGGTCGCGCCCACAAAAAAGCCCCTTCAGCGAACTGAAGGGGCTTTGATGGCCAATCGGTTTGGTTAGTGGGTCAGCCGTCGGCGACGTAGCGCCGCCAGACCGCCGAGGACAATCAGCAGACCGCCACCCAGGGCGCCGGATCCGCCGCCGCCACTACGTTCTGTGGGGTCTGAGATTGCGACCGAAATCGAATCTGAGAGGTTGTCGAAGCTGGCGTCGCTGCTCGAGCTTCGGGCGGTCAATGTCTGGGTCACTGTTCCCTCCTCCGTGCCGTTGATGCTCGCCAAGACTTCGACGGTCTGGTTTGTGTTCCAGTTCGCAGGCGTGAATACCAGTTGGCTGTCATCCGTCGGGTTGGCGGTTCTGACCGAAAGCCGCGCAGGTGCGTCGAAGCTGACGGTGACATTTGCAGATGGTCGGCTGGTCAGCGCCACGCTGATGGTGTCGGCAGCACCGCCTTCCGTGACGGCCGTGCTTCCTCCCGTCTCTGTCAGTATCAACCCGGCTTGTTCGTTGTCATTGATACGGACCGTGGCGGATGAATCACTGCCGAGCGGAGCCGGGTCGCCTGTGGTGGTCGGGTCACTGAGCGTGACCACAATCGTTTCTTGGGCTTCGGCGACGATATCGTCGGTGATGCTGATCGTGATGCTGCGATCGGTTGAGTCACCATCCGGCCAATTCAGCGTGCCGTTGGCCACCACATAGTCGGAACCGGAGGTCGCGGTGCCGCCCGTGACGGAATAGTTCACCGACACAGCGCCGGTGCCGGTCGTGAACCGTTCGACCGTCAGTGTGGCTGATCCGTCATCTTCGCTGACCATCACCTCGGTTTCGGCGAAACGGATTTCGGCATCATCGTCAGCAATGCTAACGACGGTTTGCGCCGGGTCGCCAATGGCGACATTGCCTTCGCCGGCACTGGGCGCGATGGATGCCGTAAACACGCGCTCGCTATCCGGCGTGCCGTTGTCGACAATGCTGACGTTCACCGACCTTGGGCCTGCGGATCCGGCATCCCAGGTCAGCGTCGTTCCTGCTGGCAATGCCATGAAGTCCTCGGGCGAGCTCGCTGAGCCGGCCAGGGTCGCGATGTCGACCGAGATTGGCAGGAAGACCGCGCCGGCACGTTCCGCGGTGATTTCCACCGAGCCCCCGGCTTCACCGATCGATGCCGTGGCCATGGTCATGGTCACGGTGGAATCGTCATCGGTAATGGTCGCGGTAGCGTTGGTCGGAGCGGCCAGCTCGACACCGTTCGGATTGGCGAGAGAGACCGAGAACGTCTCGTCTGCCTCTACCAGGTTGTCATCCGTAATCGGGAACATGGCGATCTTGGCGCCGCCTTCACCGTTGCTCCAGCTAACGGTCTGAGTCGCCGCCGTGAAATCATCATCAACCGTGGCCGTGCCATCAGCCGTGGCGACAACGTTCACGCTAGCCGCGCCATCCAGATTGCCTAGGCGCTCCACCGTCACTTCCACGGCATTGCCGTTTTCAGCCGCGCTCACGAACGCTTCGCCAGCGAGCCGGACTCCTTGCTGCTCGACGATGGTCACCGGAATCGGATTGGTACCGACAATCTCACCCTTGTCGCCAGCTTCAACTGCGATCATGACGACGAACATTTCGTTGGCTTCCGCCGGCCCGGTATCACTGAGGATCGGAATCGAGAAACTGCGCGCGTCGCTTTCGCCGTCGTTCCACGTGAGTGTTCCGGTGGTGTCGGTGTAGTCGCTTCCAGCGGTGGCGGCGTTGGCGCCTGAGCCGTCCTGGGTCGCGTAATTGATGCGAACCGCACTGCCGGACACGGTATCCACCGGTTCGACGGACACAACGACTTCGCCCGCATTTTCCGCCACAGTCCGGCTCGCCTGGGAGAACTGGAACTGCGCGAGTTCATCGGAAGTGATCGTGATCACGGACGGGTTGGGCGCACCGAGGCTGCCTTCTGCACCGGCTTCGCAATCGGTTGGGGTCACGCTCACCAGGCTGATGCTGAACTGCTCGTCACTCTCTCCCAGGTCGTCATTCAGGATGGTGACATCAAAGGAGAGTGGCGCATCGGAGCCATCCGAGAAGCTCAGGGTGCGGTCAGCGCTGGCGGCCGGTACCGTGTAGTCCGAGCCGGATGTTGCTGTGTCATCAACCGATTCGTAGACGACGTCGGCACCGCAATCGGTTCCGTCCATGCGCGTGACGCTCAGCGTAATGCTGCCCGCGTCCTCTGCCACCATGCGGCTGGCATCGGATATCTGGAACTGGAAGCTGCCCACCTTGGCGCTGTCGTCGCTGGTGATGGTGACCTCTGTGGAGTTGTTGTCCGGGTCGACGGTGGGCTTGCTGCCCGCGTCGCCCGCAATGGCGATGGTGATCGTGAAGGTTTCGTCCTCCGGCTCATAGTCGTCGTCATCGATGTCCAGTTCGTAGGTCATCGATGTGTCGCCATCGCCAAACACGATGGGCTCGTCGGTGAGCAGCGGAAAGTCATCCATGGCAGTCGCGGGCGTTGTTCCCGTGGCGGATGTGGACAATTGAACGGTCACCTCGCCATCCGTGCCGCCGGTTCGATTGATCGTCGCCACCAAGCTACCTTCGGTTGCCGTCGCGGGCACCGAAAGACTGAAGATGCCCTCTTCAAAGTCCAAGATATTCGCGGTACTCGAAGCGAGCACGCCGAGATCGACTTCTGGTGATGTGATGGCGTCGCTACGGTCGATTGCCACCGTGAAGGTTTCGGACGCATCCTCCACCAGTTCGTCATCCAGAATCTCAATCTCGAGATCACTGGCGGATGAGGCTTCGCCGGTCGCAAAGGCTAAAGACCCTTCGGTTTCGCTCGGTGTTGTGTAGTCGGCACCGGCGGTCGCCGTGCCGGGCGCGGTTGCCAGCAAAATCTGGGCGCCATTGGCCAGGTTGCCATAGCGGCGGACGGTGGCCACGAGCGGGGCCGACGCATTTTCCGCGATGCTCAGCGTGGCCATGGTGAGTTCCACAGCCGAGTAACCCGCAAACTCGTAGGCTCCGGGATCGCGGACGGCCGTCCCGTTTTCATCGCCGTCGGCTGTGAGGCCGCCACGCTGGTCAGCGCCGTTGTTGAACGCGGCTGATCCAAGATCGATCGCAGCGCCACCTGCAATGAGACGATGCGTCGGAAGCTCAAGGCCGCCGAATGCATTTTCAGGGTTGTTGTTGCTCAGCACGGGACTGACGAACGCGGTCGCCTCGCCCTGCAAATCGCTGGCCTGAGTGAAGCCGCAGGAGGTGTCATCGGCGATGTTGGAGCCGGAGCCCTGCGACGACGAGTGGTTTAGCGCGAAGGCGCAGGTATCGTTGACTGCGGCGTCAGGGGTCACATTGGCCGCGAAGACATTCTTGTAGAACGGATCCTCGACATTACCTGGGAATGCCATGGAGATCCCGGTCTCTGTTCCGAAGATCGCGCCCCCAATATCGGCCGAGTTGCCCATGAACGTGCTGAAGGTGACCGACGAACCGGTCGCCACATCCGCGCTGGCACCGATGGCTCCACCGGTGGTTGCGGTGTTGCCGGAGAACGTTGCGTTTTCGATATCAACTTCGGCATCGCTTTGATCTAGGAAGACCGCGCCGCCTGTTGACGCTGCGGCATTGGCATCAAATGTGGTGCCGACGATTTGAAGCACGCCTTCGGTGACGGCCACGCCTGCGCCATTTCCGTTGGTGGTGCTGTTGTTTGTCAGGCGGCTGTCTGCCAATGCCTGTGCCACGCCGGTGATTGTTGCGGTGACGTAGAGCCCGCCGCCATTGACGTCAGCGCTGTTGCTATCAAACAGCACCCGCTCGATGTTCAGGGAACCGTCAGCCTGCGTGATGACACTCGCCACGCCGCCGCCGGAGCCGCTGGCGGCGCTTCCGCTAATGGTCGAATCGGTTAGCGTCAGCGAGCCCCGATTCGCGATCGCGCCGCCGTCTCCACCTGCGATGGCGTCGCTGATCGTCAGGTTCGACAGCGCGCTCACGGTGCCTGCGCCCAACAGGATGGCGCCCCCGCTGCTGGCGTTTAGTGCCTCGGAATTGGTGATCGACACCGCATCCATCGTCAGGTCGGAATCGGCCTGCAGGAAGCGGATGCTGCCGCCGCCGGCAGTTGATGCACATCCGTCCATGCTGAGGTTGTAAAGCGCGTAGCTGCCGGAAGAAGCACTGGTCGGTACGACCAAACCTTCGACAGGCGTAAACAGCGTGGAACTGCAGGCGATTGCCACATTCGTTCCGTCGGGCTGGTTGATCTGAACCGGCGCGGTCACCGGGTCCAAATCGGACGCCAGCGAAATTTCGCCATCGACGTCGAATTCGATTATGTGGAAGGGCGGATTCTCCGCTGGGATCGCCCCGGCAGCGTTGGTCGCCTGTATCGCGCCTCGCAAGGAGCACGCGCCTGCAGGGTCACCGCTTTCGCAATCGGCCTGCTGGCCAAGCCCGGAGGTATTGACCACCACGGTAATGGCCATTGCAGGCAGGGTTGCACTCAGCAGGGCCGTGCCAAGCGCGGCGCGAAATACGTTCAACATCGTAGAAATCCCCCTGGCCGCTGTTCGCGGGACACGCGTTTGCAAACGGCTAGATCAGCAAAAAGTAGTCAATCCCCGTCGGCGAGTATGCCGAGTGGAAGGTTCAGTATTCAATAAAACAAGTTATTTGTACGACGCCGACCGATCAGCGTCACGGCAGAGTGCTTTAAGAGGTACGAGATCGGTTTGAAAATCCGGACATTTATTTGCGTATCAGCAGATACATGACGGTTACGGCGATAACGCCTGCGGCAAGCATTAGCCACATTCGGCGGGCCGCGCCCCTGGCTTGTTGGGGTTTGCCTGATTGAACGCTGAAGTGCTCTCGTAGCAGTTCCAGATTCCGGCGATTGGCCCGCCAGGCCACGTCGAAGACGTCGCCCAGCAAGGGGATTGCGCCGACGACCACGTCAATGCCGACATTCTTGAGCATGTGTCGGATGAGCGGAGCGGGTGCGCCCAAGTGGTGGGCGCGAAGTACAAGGGCTAACGCAGCGCCGCCCGTGAGCAGATCGCCGGCACCGGGAATCAGTCCGATAACGCTGTCCAGCCCCAGGCGAATTCGCGTGCCCGGAATGCGAATGCACTCGTCCAGCAACCAGGCATAACGATCCAGTTCGTCGCGAATGGCTGCGGCTTGCTCGGGCGTCGGTTCGGCCATCAGTTAGAATTCGCCTTGGAGTCGCGGAAGAGACCATGAATCCGTTTCGTTGGTTGATGCTTGCAGTCGCTTGGCTGTGGCGCAAGCCGTTGTTGTGGTGGGTGCGCGCGCGCGTCGTGCCGGACCCGCCGGAGTCGATCCTGGGCGATGCGATGGAGCGCCCCGTCTGCTACGTGCTGCCTGTGCGCAGCTGGGCCGACCGTGTTGTTGTGGAGTCGGTGGTCCGCAGCCGTGGATTACCGCTGCCGTACCTCACGCGGCAACGTCTGCCGACACCGGAGCGCGCTGCAGTACTGTTTCTGCCGGCACTGACGCGCACATCCGGTGCGCAGCCCAGCGAGTTGGAGTCGTTAATCGACGCGGCGTTGGGCTCGGGTGACTACGATGTGCAGCTCATACCGGTGTCCGTTTACTGGGGGCGTGATCCGGGTCGGGAGACCTCGCTGCTCAAGATACTGTTCACGGATAGCGATCAAGCGGGCTGGCTGCGCAAGTTCTTCATCGTGCTGGCCAACGGGCGCAACACACTGGTCAGCTTCAGCAAGCCGGTTTCGTTCAGCGAGTTCATGGTCGAGCAACCGGATCGGCCCACCGGCTTGGTGAAGCTCGCGCGTATTCTGCGGCTGCATTTCTCGCGGAATCGTAGCGCGGTGCTGGGTCCCAGCCGGTCGAATCGCCACGCTGTGGTCCGCAGCCTCAAGCATCATCCGTCCGTTCGAACCGCGATTGATCAGGCGGTCAGCGAAGGCGGCGGGTCTCGCGACGAGGTGCTCGCCACCGTGCAGCGCTATGGCGAGGAAATCGCCGCGGATTACACGCTGGCCGCCGTGCGCTTCATGGAAGTCGTGCTCGACTGGCTCTGGAAGCGCACTTTTGACGGGCTGAGCGTATTCAATGTGGAAGCCGCCCGCGAGGCCGCCCACGATGGCGGCGTGGTGTACTTGCCATCGCACCGCAGTCATTTTGACTACCTGTTAGTGAGTTATCTGCTCTACAAACAGGGCTTGGCGCCGCCGCATATCGCCGCCGGCATCAACATGAATTTCTGGCCGGTTGGCGGTTTGTTACGCCGGTGTGGCGCGTTTTACCTGCGGCGAAAATTCCGCGGCAACAAGCTCTATGGCGCGGTGTTTCGTGCTTATGTTGATGCTCTCGTCGCGCGCGGAACACCCATCAGCTTCTATCCCGAAGGCGGCCGCAGCCGAACCGGCCGGCTACGACGGCCGATGATGGGGATGCTGTCGATGACCATCGAAAGCGCGCTGCGCAACCCCGACAAACCGGTGAAGCTGGTGCCGGTGTTTCTGGGTTACGACCGCATCATGGAGGTCAACAGTTATTTCAGTGAACTGCGCGGGCAGAAGGCCAAACGTGAGTCGGCCGCCAAGCTGCTCAAGGCCGGGCGCAGTCTTAAACGCAAGTACGGTCGGCCGTATATCGCGTTTGGTGAGCCGCTCGATGTGTTGGAGCACGTCAAGGCCGCGCGACCAGACTGGCAGGCGATTGATTGGTCTGCGGACGAACGCCCTGACTGGTGGGCGGGCTACGTATCGCAGCTAGGCCACGAGATCATGCGGCGGATCAACGGCACCGCCGTCGTCAGCCCGGTGGCGCTGACGGCAGTCAGCTTGCTGGCGAGCCCGCAGCGGACCATGCCTGCCGATGAGCTTTCCGAGCGGTTGAGTGCCTACATCGCACTCCTGCAGCGTGCCCCTTACGGCCCCAATCTGCAGATTCCGGAAACCGACGGCGGTTTGCTGCTGGAGCGCGCGGAGCGCATTGCAGGGCTGCAGCGCGTCGAGCACCCCTGGGGGGATCTTATCCTCGCGCAGGATAAAGAGGCGGTGTTGTTGACGTACTACCGCAACAGCATTCAGCACTTGTTCGCGTTGCCTTCGCTAATCGCCAACTTCTTTTCGGCGCGGGCTCTGCGCAAGCGGGCAGAGGTGATCGCCGGCTCACGCGCGCTTTATCCGATTCTGCGAGACGAATGGTTTTTGTGGGACCAGGAGCAAAACCTGACACACGCCATTGAACGGCAGATCGATGCGATGGTCGAAGGCGGCATGTTGATCGCGGAGGAAGATAGTCTCCGTCGGCCGGATCCCTCTCAGGATGGCTACGGGCACCTCAACGGGCTCATGCGTGTGATGCGTGAGACGCTGGAACGCTATGCCATGACCTTGGTGCTGCTGG
The DNA here is from genome assembly GCA_023146115.1 of Abyssibacter sp. Classification (GTDB taxonomy): domain Bacteria; phylum Pseudomonadota; class Gammaproteobacteria; order Nevskiales; family OUC007; genus Abyssibacter. The sequence continues at coordinate 15,340 of JAGLCS010000085.1, forward strand.
CGGAGCGCCGCGACGTGGTGACGCTGGAGCGCGCGGCCTTCGAAGCGGAGTGCGTGCTGATGGCGGAGCGCATGGCCGTGCTAACGGGGCGCAACGCGCCTGAATTCTTCGATCCCGTGCTGTTTCGCGGGCACGTCAACACACTGATTTCAATGAAGGTTCTTCAGATGAAGCAGGGTGAAGGCAGCGTGGAATGGCTGTCTGTCGAACAAGCCATCGAGCCGCTTTCGGTGCAGGCGCTGGGTTTGCTTGGTCCTGAAATCGCGCAAACTGTGCAGCATCTAACGGGCCGTCGCCGACGGTCTTTTACATCCAGCGACTGATGCATGTCGCTGACCACATGGAGTGAATATGCCCTATACGAAACGACTGATCGCGTTGTCCGCGATTGCACTGGCGGCCTGCCAGCCGCAGCCGGCCGACCCGGGTGGCGAGCCGCCGGATCCGTCGACCTACGAGCCGTCGTCCGAGGCTGAGAAGTTCTCGTATGCCGTGGGAGTGGATGTGGCGCGTTCGCTGGAACAGGTGTCCGACAAGGTTGATGCCGCTGCGTTCTCGGCAGGATTCGCTGCGGCGCACGGTAGCCACGACCTGGCGATGACCGACGAAGACATGACGGCGATCAAGACCACTGTTAGCCAGAGCCTGCAGCAGGCGCAGCAGGAAGAAGCCCAGGTGGCGGCCAAAGAGGCCACCGCCAAGGGCGAAGCCTTTCGCACGGAAAACGCGGAGAACGACAACGTGATGGTGACCGATAGCGGGCTGCAGTACGAAGTGCTGGAAGACAGCGACGGCGACAAGCCTACAGCTGAAGACAAGGTCACCGTTCACTACAAGGGCACCTTGATCGACGGTACCGTGTTCGACAGTTCCTATGACCGCGGTAACCCTGCCACCTTCCCGCTCAGCGGCGTGATTCCCGGCTGGACCGAGGGGCTGCAGTTAATGCCGGTCGGCAGTAAATATCGCTTCGTGATTCCGCCGGAACTGGCCTATGGTCAGCGTGGTGCCGGCGCTCGCATCGGACCCAACGAGACCCTGGTCTTCGAAGTCGAACTGCTGAGCATTGGGGAACCGAAAGAGTCCTGATCGACTTCGCCGGTGATGCCGCGGTTTAGCGCGTCGTCGCCGGTGATGATTTGCACGACTTGGCGGCGAGTGTCCGATAGCGTGACATGCGAGAGGTGCGTTCCTCCGGTGTCATGCGCACGGTCTCGCCGCTTTTGTTTTTGTAGAGCACCCGCACCGCCGGGGTGCGTTCGTAGAACGCCAGCCGCTCCCGGGCCCGACTGCATTGCTGCTTGAGAACGGCAGGGTCGGTGGTGGGTTGTTCCGGGGCGGGATGATCGATCGCATCCTCGCTGGCTGGTTCGTCGGCCGGCGCCGGTGGCAGCGTCGTCGCGGGCGCCGGGTTCACATCCTTGACCACATAATCCCGGTTCAGGGGTGGTTGATCCGAATACCTGGTCTGGCCATCGGCATCGGTCCACTGGTAGATCTCAGCATGCGCGCTCGCGCACATCCATCCCAGCAAGAGGCCCGTATTGATCCATGCCGTCAGTCGCATGGCTGGAGCATAACGCAGCCATTGCTGCGCCCGGTGGTGATCGCGCTCATCGCGGGGCTCGCCGCCTGTGAGTCATCGGGGGTGGCGGATGAACTTGCCGACTATCGCTGGCGCGTGGGCAATGTGCTCGATGTTCGCGTCATCCCAGAGGCTACGGACGTTCCCGCCTACCCAAGGCGGCGAGTCCGACTGATCGATTATCCGGATCTGCGGCTATCGCCCGGCGAGGCCTTGTCGCTTCGTGCCTGTCTCGGGCGCCTGCTGGGTGAACGCAACAGCATTCTCGGCCAGGTGATGGCACCGTCGACACGGTTCTCCTACGAGACGCGGGTTGCCGCCAGTTTGCCGGCCTGCGAGACGGACTCGGATGCCGGGCGCACCTTACTGGATCAGGTCATGGCGGTCAAGGCCGATAGTCTTGCCGTGGCGGCCTACTACCTGGTCTTCAATTCGGAGGAAGTCGAGGCCTTTCTGTCGCGGGCAGCAGAACCGGTGGCAATGGAGGAATTGCAACGCGGCTTGGCCGGCGTCACGGCCCTGGATGCGCTGGTCGGATGGGTTGACCGGGGGCTGATGGGCGAGGTGGTTCCGGAGCGGGCTCTGAGCGCAACCCTTCAGCGGCTGCGTGAATCTCGCGGGGCGGGCGGGCTACTTCGGCTCGCCGCCTTGCTCACGCCCGAGCTGCGAGCGGTGGCGGCGATGATTCACCAACGTCTGGATGCTCGCCCTGTCTGTCTGCAGCCGCAGCCCACGCCGACCGCGCAGGTTGCCGAGACGGTTTTTCACAAGTTCTACGCAGACGCTTTGCAGCCGGATCTGACCATCGTCCGGCGGGAGCTGTCGCGTCTGGTGACAGTGTTGAGCGACGCCCAGCATGTTCAGCGCAGCGCGCTGCCCGCAGAGCTCCGTGGCTATCTGGATGCCATACGGGCGCTAGACGCTGACCTGGTCTCGGCATCGACCGAACATGCACAGGCCTGGCAGCGCCTGCTGGGCCAATGCGGCCGTATGCCTGACCGTGGTGACAGGGATTCGGCGGCGTGAACATCATTCCCATACGCTGACGTATGTGTTAGTTTTTCCGTACTTACCCGTATGGAAGTCGCGACATCGATGGCCCAGCAAAAGCCAACATTGAGTGCCGACGACTGGGCGGACGCCGCTTTGGACGCCATGGTCGACGGTGGGTTGGACGGTGTCGCGGTCGAGCCGCTGGCGCGAAAGCTGGGTGTGACCAAGGGCAGTTTCTACTGGCATTTCGCCAATCGTGATGCGCTGATCCGGGCGTCGCTTGAGCGCTGGGCCTCGCGGGAGACGGAGCAGATCATCGCCCGCGCCAAGGGCGTGAAGCAGCCTCGAAAACGCATCCAGACCGTGTTCAAGGCAGCCAATGGCAGCGAGCGTGAGGGTCATCTGTATCTGGCGCTGGCGGCAGCCAGCCGCGACCCCCGGGTGGCGGACTTCGTCCACAAGGTCTCGCAGCGTCGCTTGGATTTTCTATCCGAATGTTATCGGGCGCTGGGTTTGCCGACGCGCGATGCCCGCAAGTGGGCGACCTTTGCCTACAGCACCTTCCTGGGCACGTTGCAGCTGCGGCGGGATAACCCGTCCGCGCTACCGCCAGGGGCCATGTTTAACGAATACCTGAGGCTGTTAATCGAGACGCTCATTCCGCGTTCCGGCGAGCAGCCTCCGGCGGCGAACGAACAAGCCGCCTAATCGACTCCCCAGTCTCTTACCTTTGTATATCGGAGGGTTTGTCATGTTGACACTACTCGCAATTTTCATCGCCGTTGCTGGCTTTTGGGTGCTTGCCTACATGGGGGCGCCGCTACTGGTGTCGTCCGCTGCAATTGGCGTGTACATCGTCGGTCTTTACGGCGTTGGCATCATGGGGCCGACCGCGTTCGCCATCACCGGCGGCATCTACGCGGTGCTGGCGATCGTCCTGAACCTGCGGCCGATCCGCCGGCTGATCACCAAGCCGGTCTTTGCGGGCTTCAAGGCGGTGCTGCCGCCGATGACCTCCACCGAACGTGAAGCTCTGGAAGCGGGCGACGTGTGGTGGGAAGGCGAAATGTTCCGCGGGCGGCCGGATTGGTCGGTGCTCAAGAACTTCAAGCGTACGCAGCTCACCGCCGAGGAGCAGTCCTTCCTCGACAACGAGACAGTTGAGCTGTGTCAGATGATCGACGACTACAAGACCGTCTACGAGGACCGTGATCTCGCACCCGAGGTGTGGGCGTTCATGCGTGAGAAGAAGTTCTTCGCCATGCTGATCACCAAGGAATGGGGCGGCCTGGGCTTCTCGGCCTACGCCCAGTCCTGCGTGGTGACCAAGATCGCCACCAAGTCGATTACGGCTGCGGTGACGGTGATGGTGCCGAACTCGTTGGGCCCTGGTGAGTTGCTGATGCACTACGGCACCGAAGAGCAAAAGGAACACTGGCTGCCCAAGTTGGCCAATGGCACCGACATTCCCTGCTTCGGCCTGACCGGCGTGGAAGTCGGCTCGGACGCCACCGCCATCCCTGATGTCGGCGTGGTCTGCAAAGGCGAATGGGAAGGCAAGGAAGTGCTGGGCATGCGCCTGACCTTCAACAAGCGCTATATCACGCTGGCGCCGGTCGCTTCGGTGATCGGTCTGGCGTTCAAGCTACAGGACCCGGACGGTCTGCTGGGCGACGCCGAGACGGCTGACTATGGAATCACCTGCGCCCTGATCCCGGCTAACACGCCGGGTGTGGAAATTGGTCGGCGTCATTACCCGTCCGGTGCGTTCATGAACGGACCGATCACCGGTGAAGACGTGTTCGTGCCGATCGAGTGGATTATCGGCGGCGTGGAAAAGGCCGGCGGCGGCTGGCGCATGCTGGTCGAGTGTCTGTCTGCGGGCCGCGGCATCTCGCTACCCGCGCTGTCGGCTGCCGGCGGCAAGATGGCCTATCGAATGACCGGTGCGTATTCGCGTATTCGCCGGCAGTTCAAGCTCTCGGTCGGCAAGTTCGAAGGCGTGCAGGAGGCCACGGGCCGCATCGCCGGGCTGAACTACCGACTAGAAGCTACACGCACATTGACGGCCAGCGCGGTCGACAATTGTGCGCCGTCTGTAGTCACGGCCATTGCCAAGTACCACATGACGGAAATGATGCGGCAGGTGCTGACCGACGCCATGGACGTGCATGGTGGCCGCGGCATCATGGTCGGCCCACGTAATTACCTCGTGTCTGCCTATCAGGCGATTCCGGTGGCGATCACCGTGGAAGGCGCGAACATTCTCACCCGCAGCTTGATGATCTTTGGCCAGGGTGCAATCCGCTGTCATCCGTACGTCTTCCCGGAAATGGAAGCGGCGCGTGAGGACGATCTGCCGGCCTTCGACAAGCTGCTTTGGAGCCACATCGGCTTTTCCATGAACCGCGGCGTGCGCGCGCTGACGCTGGGCCTGACCGGTGGTGCGCTGGCCAAGGCGCCGGTGGACGGACCGACAGCCAAGTACTACAAGCAGCTTGAGCGCATGTCGACGTCCCTTGCCTTCGTGTCCGACGTGACCATGGGTGTTCTCGGTGGCGAACTGAAACGCAAGGAACGGCTCTCGGCCCGCCTGGGCGATGTGCTGAGTCATCTGTACATGGCCTCGGCCGTGCTCAAGTACTACGAGGACGAGGGTCGGCCAGAAGAAGACCTGCCGCATGTGCAGTGGTGCCTGGAAGACTCGCTGAACACGATTTACGAAGCCTTCGATGAGTTCTTCTCGAACTTTCCGATGGGTTTCGTGGGTTCGGCGATGCGCCGCATGGTGTTCCCGTTCGGTCGCTCCTACCGCCCGGTCTCTGATGACCTCAATGGCAAGCTCGCCGACATGATGATGGAGCCTACAGAGCTACGTGATCGCCTGTCCGAGCTGTGCTATCTGCCGCAGGACGCGGCGGATCCCGTCGGGCTGCTAGAAGTCACGTTCGGCAAGTTGATCGAGGTCGAACCGCTGTACAACAAGTACTACAAGGCCCTGTCCAAGGGAGAGCTGGCCGGTATGACGCTCGAAGCCCGGTTGGAAGAAGCGGTTCAGCAGGGCGTGTTGACCCAGGACGAAGCCGCACAGGTGGGCGAGTACGACGCGCTCCGCTACGAGTCCGTCATGACCGACGCCTTCACCAAGGAGTATCTGGCCGGTACCGCCTTCAATCCGGACGCGGATGCCGCCGACACGGTGCATCCGACGGCGAAGGTCGCCTGATAGCCGGAAGCAAGCACTCGATGAGAAACGGGCCCTGCGGGGCCCGTTTTCTTTAGGTGTAGGCGTCGACCATCCGGCTTCAGCGGCCCGAGGCGACCAGGCGCGTCGGTTCACCTTCGCTGCGCGCGACCACTACCGCGCCGGTGGAATCCGAGAACACGTTGACGGCCGTCCGGCACATGTCGAGCACGCGGTCCACGGCCAGAATCAGTCCAACGCCTTCCAGCGGCAGGCCGATGGCGGTCAGGATCACGCCGATGGCGACCAGGCTCGCCGACGGTATGCCCGCCACCCCAATCGAGGTGAGCAGCGCGGTCAGCACGATGACGAATTGGGTGCCCAATGTCAGATCGAGTCCATAGGCCTGCGCGATGAACATGGCCGCCACGCATTCATAAAGGGCGGTGCCGTCCATGTTGACCGTGGCGCCCAGCGGCAGCACAAAGCTGCTGGTGCGATTTGATACGCCGGCTCGGTTCTCGACGCAGTCGAGCGTGACCGGCAGCGTTGCGGATGACGAGCTGGTCGAGAAGGCGGTGAGCAATGCCGGCGACATCGCCGCATAGTGCTTGAGCGGATTCACGCGTGCGACGAGGCTCAGCATCAACGGCATGGTGATCAGCAAATGCGCGGCCAGGGCGATGATGACCGTGACGAAGAAGGCCAGTAGCGGGCCAACGGCGTCGAAACCGGTCTGCGCAACGACCTCGGCAACCAGGCCGAATACGCCGATCGGCGCGATTCGCATCACCAGATTCGTCATCTGCAGCATGACCTGGTAGACGCCGTCCCAGAAATCCTTGAGCACCTCCCCCGGACGCCCGGGCACGCGGGTGGCCAGAAAGCCGAACAGAATCGAGAACACGATCAGGCCCAGCATCTGCCCCGCGGCAGCGGCCTCGATAATGTTGGGCGGCACCAGCCGCAACACGATGCCGATGACGTCGCCAGCGCCTTTGCCCTCGATCTTCTCGAGTACCTGTCCGGTACCGGCATCCAGCCCCATCCGGTCGCCGGCGGGCTCGCCATCGACCAAGCCCGGTGAGAGCAGGTTCACCATGAACAGGCCAATCAGGATGGCCACGAGGCTGGTGGTCAGATAGTAGGCGAGGGTCTTGCCGCCGAGGCGGCCCAGGTCGCGGCCACCCGGCAAGCCCATGACGCCCACGATGATCGATGACACGATCAGCGGCACGATCAGCATCTTCAGCGCATTGAGAAAGAAGCTGCCGATCAGATCGAAGGCATCAATCCACCAGCCAGCGTCCGGCACGATGGAGCCGACGATGGCCGCGGCGACGAGCGCAATCAGGATTTGCCAATGCAGTTTCATGGGTGCAAGCAGATGCAGGAATCGATCCGCCTAGCCTAATCCATCCACGAGGCCAGGTGACGCCGAGTCGCAGCCCGCCCGGTATGATGCGCGCAGGTGTCATTTGATGAACAGGCGATATTGATGGATCAAGAACTCGCGGTCGCAGTTCGGCCGGCAGCCGCCGGCAAGCAGTGGATCGGCTCGGCATGGGGGCTGTTTGCCGGCCAGGTCGGTACCTGGCTGGTATTGGTCATCATTCTATTCGCGGTCACGGTGCTGGCGGCCTTCGTGCCGCTGGGCAGTCTGGCGATGAACGTAGTGTCGCCGGTGTTCATCGGCGGCATGATGATTGGCGCGCATCAGCAAGCGCGTGGCGGCCGGGCAGAGATCGGCCATTTGCTCGCCGGGTTCTCCCAGCGATTCGTCGATCTGCTGTTGCTTGGCCTGATACAAATCCTCGCGACCCTGGTCGTGGGATTGGTTGGCGCCATCGGTGCGATGCTGACGATCGGATTGAGCGTCTTCGAAAATCCCGAGGCGCTGGGGGGCATTTCAGTGGTGACCTGGCTGCTGCTGGCGCTCGTCATGACCGTGCCGCTGGCCGCGATGATCATGGCCTTCTGGATTGCCACGCCACTGGTTGCCGTGGCGGGATGCAAGCCCTGGGAAGCCGTGGAACGCTCCTTTGATGCGGCGTGGCGGAACTGGCGTGCGCTGCTGGTCTACGGGCTGCTGGCACTACTGCTCGGCCTGATCGCGGTGATTCCGTTTGGCTTGGGCTTGATCGTGTTGATGCCGGTGCTGATGCTCGCCGGTTACACCGCCTGTGCGGACCTGTTCAGTCTGAATTCAGCCCCGCCGTCGCAGCCATCGACGCTCGAAGTGAACAAAGTGCCAACACCGGACGAGGACGAAGCAGATGACCGATTCGGTGCGAGCTGAGGTGTCCGACACGAAGGCCGCTCCGGCCGGTCCGCTTGCGGCACGGCGCATGCGGGCATTCACCGATCATCTGACCAAGGATTTTCTGGGCGGCCCCCGGCCGTTGAAGTTCGCGTGGGTGATCAATGCGCAGAAAGGTGGAACCTTCCTGTTCGTGGGGTTCTTGATGTGGTGGTACGGCAACACCGCTCCCGCGGCCTGGGTCTACCTCGCGCTGCATGGCAGCTACGGATTGTGCTGGCTGCTGAAGGATGTGACCTTTCCAGATCCCAATTGGCAATCGCGTGTGACCTTCGGCGGTGCGCTGATGTCCATCGTCGGTGGTCTCGGCCTGTATTGGTTGATCGCCTGGCTGCTCATCTCGGGGGTGAGCACGCCGGACTATCCGTTACCGGAACAGGCCTGGTTCGCGTTATGCATTTCTTTGCACACGCTAGGCATCGCGATCATGTTGTCGGCCGATGCGCAGAAGTACTACACGCTGAAGGTCCAGCGCGGCCTGATCACGACCGGCATGTTTCGCTATGTCCGCCACCCGAACTATCTCGGCGAGATGATGATCTATGGCAGCTACGCGCTCATGGTCTGGCACTGGGCGCCAGTGCTGATCCTGGCGTGGATCTGGATCGGCATCTTCGCCGTGAACATGGTGCTCAAGGAGGCGTCGATGTCGCGGCACCCGACATGGGCGGCCTACAAACGCCGGACGGGCTGGTTGCTACCCGGCCTGTAGGCGGCCCTTTGCCGGTTGGTGGGTGCTGAACGTCAGGCGGCCTTGCCCTGAGCCTCGGCGCTCTTGCTGCCGCGGCTGGGCATCGTGCCCATCAGCTTGCAGATAATGCTGAGCATCACCTCGTCGGCACCACCGCCGATGGAGATGAGGCGTGAGTCCCGGTAGGCGCGGGCCACGCGGTTGTCCCACATGAAACCCTGACCGCCCCAGAACTGCAGGCAGGTATCGGTCACCTCACGTGAAACCCTGCCGGCTTTGAGTTTGCACATGGATGCCAGCATGCTGGCGTCGCGGCCGTTGATGTACTGCTCGGCGGCCTGCATGGTGAGCGCTTTCAGGCTTTCGACTTCCGTCTTCAATTCGGCGAGCCGGAAATGCACGTACTGGTTGTCCAGCACCGATTGCCCGAAGGCCTTACGCGACCGCGCGTAGTCGATGGTCTCGTCGAGATTGCTTTCCAGCCCCTCGATAGCGGTCGCGGCGCCGAACAGGCGCTCCTCCTGGAATTGCAGCATCTGATACATGAATCCCATGCCTTCCTGGCCAATCAGGTTGCGCTGAGGCACGCGGACGTTGTCCAGAAAGATCATCGCCGTGTCCGAGGCCCGCATGCCCAACTTGTCCAGCTTGGTCTGGCGGTCCACGCCCTTGGCGTCCAGTGGGACCACGACCAGCGACTTGTTCTTGTGCGGCTTGCCTTCACCGGTATTGACCAGCATGCAGGCCCAGTCGGACTGCGTGCCGTTGGTGATCCACATTTTCGAGCCATTGATCACATAGTCACCGCCGTCTTTGGTCGCCGTGGTCTTGATGCTGGCGACGTCTGAGCCGGCCCCGGCTTCGGACACCGCGATCGAGACGACCTGATCGCCCGCAATGGCGGGCGCCAGATATTGCTGGCGTAGCTCGTCCGAGCCGAATCGGGCCAGCGCGGGTGTGGCCATGTCGGTCTGCACGCCGATGGCCATGGGCAGCGAGCCGCAGTGACATTGTCCCAGGGCCATCGCGAATATGAGCTCGTAGGAGTAGTCCAGGCCCATGCCCCCGTATTCGGCCGGCTTGTTGATTCCGAGCAGCCCGAGGTCGCCCATACGCTTGAGCACCTCATGTGCGGGCCAGATGCCGGCTGCTTCCCACTCGTCCACATGCGGGTTGATTTCGTCCTGCACGAACTTGCTAACCGTCCGATGCAGTTCTTTATGCTCATGGGTAATAATCATTACTGTTTTCTCCTCAAAGGTTGTTGCCGACCAATGCAATATTTTTTGAGATTCTGGGTAAGTTTTGTCATGCATGCAACGATGAATCTAAAATTACCAGTAATTATGATTACCCAATGAGCGCCGTCATGGGAAAATCACATCTGGACGGCGGTCTATAAAGACATCGACGCAGGCAGGCGGGAAGGGCGCAATGATCAATCGATGGCCGTGTTGTTCGGAATCCGTTGGCGGGAAAACGGGATGAGTCGCTCCCGCCGCGAGTTTTCCGTGCTGGTCGACGCTTACGCACAGGATCTCTACCGCTACGCGTACTGGCTTTGTCGCGATCCGCACGTTGCCGAGGACCTGGTGCAGGAAACCCTGCTGCGAGCCTGGAAGTCTTTCGACAAGTTGCAGGATGTGAAAGCGGCGCGCTCCTGGCTCATCACCACGGTGCGTCGCGAGAACCTCCGGCGGTTCGAGCGTTACCAACCCACGACGGTCGATGTGGACGAAATGGAGTACCTGCCAGCAGTCGCGACGGATGATGTCGCCACTGCAGATGAGATTCGGACCCGGCTGGCCAGCCTGCCCGTCGTGGACCGCGAAGCCCTGCTGCTTCAGGCCGGTTACGGCTACAGCCTGAAGGAAATCGCCGAGATCATGGATACCACGCCAGCCGCGGTGGGCAACCGTGTTTACCGCGCCCGGCAGCGACTGTTGCAGCAGGATGTCGATGCCACCAAACGGGAGGTGCAGGCATGAATTGTTTTGAAGCGCGCCGCGCATTGCTCACCGATCCGGCCCGGCTGCCCGGAGACGTGGCGAACCACGTGTCGCAGTGTGAACGCTGCGGCCGGTTTGCGGCTCAGGTGCGCACGCTGGATATGCGAGTGGCCGATGCATGGTCGATTGGCACGCCTCCCGGCCTCGGTGACCGGCTCAAGCTGAGCGGTCCCCAGCGCTCGCGTGCGTGGGTGCCGGTGATGGGTGGCCTGGCGCTGGCCGCATCGGTGCTCGTCGCTGCGCTTGTGATCGGTTTCCCGAGCGCGCAGGGGCCAGGCGGCATTGACTGGGCCGCGTCGATGGTCGCTCACAGTGAGTACGACGCAGCGCATGAACTCTCGGCCGATCCCGACGCATCACAGGATTTCGAGCGGGTGATCCAGCGACTGGGGGGGCGGATTCGGGCGATCCCGGATGGCATCACCCGGGCCGGCTACTGCGTGCTGGATGGCAAGGCGGCGCTGCATGCTGTTATCGAACATGCTGGTGAACGCTTCGTTGTGTACGTGCTGCCCGGCGTGGCGGCTCAGCAGGCCCTGGTCGATCTGGGCGGTTGGCATGGCGAGATCCTGTCCGGCGATCACTCCACGATCGCGGTGCTCGGCCGCGGCACCACGGATGCCATCGAACAGTTGGCGCAGTCGTTGGCGGCCTCGGTCCAGTGGTCCGGCTCGGCCTGAGCGGCGTAAGCTGGCGGCCCGTCATCATCGGAGCTTGCGATGTACGAACGCTGGATCTTGCCGTACCTGCTGGATTTCGCCTGCGGGATTCGTCCGGTCCGGCTCCAGCGCCAAAAAATCGTGCCGCTGGCCCGCGGGCGAGTGCTGGAAATCGGCATCGGGACCGGCCTGAATCTCCCGCACTACGTGCCGGGGCAGATCGATAGCCTCCAGGGGCTGGATCCCGGGGTGTCCATGCATCGGCTAGCGCAAAAGCGTTTGCGGGCGACAGGGCTTAGTGCGGAGTTGATCCCATTGTCCGCCGAGTCGATTCCCATGCCCGGCGCCAGTTTCGATACCGTCGTCTGTACCTACACACTTTGCACGATTCCGGACGCTGCGGGTGCCTTGAGCGAGATGCGTCGCGTGCTCAAGCCCGACGGTCGTTTGCTGTTCTGCGAACACGGCCGGGCGCCAGATCCCGGTGTCGCCACGTGGCAGGCACGGCTGAACAAGCTTTGGTCACCGATTGCAGGAGGCTGTCGCCTGGATCGCAATATTCCGGACCTGCTCGATGACGCAGGATTTCGCGTGGAGAGTCTGGAGCAGATGTATCTGCCGGGTCCTCGCGTGCTCACCTACAACTATTGGGGCTCGGCGCAGGCCGCGGCGTGAGCGGTTTAGTCCTCGATCTCGGGCAGTCGCTGCGCCGCCAGGGCGGCTAATACGGCGCCACAACCGAACAGCAGCACCATGCCATCGGGTCCAAGCCAGGGCTCCAGCAGGCTTAGCGAGCCACCGGCCAGCAACAGTACGCCGATGAGCGTGTTGCTGACGGCGGTATACGCCGCCCGTGTTTCCTGCGTCGCCATATCGATCAGGTATGTGCTTCGGCCCAGGCGCACGCCGCTATGCGCCAGCGAAAGCACAAAGTACAGCCCGGCGTAGATCAGCGAAGATGTCCAGTGTAGCTGGACGACCGCAAACAACCCGCCACAGGCCGCTGCAGCGATCCATCCGGCCCGAATCAGCACGCGTCGGCTGGAGACGTCGGATTGGCGCCCCCAGACCGTGCCACCCAGCAGGTTGGCCGCGCCGACCGCGACCAACAGCCCGCCGAGGGCGCTGAATTCGCTGCCGCCGACCTGACGGGCGGACAGCACCATGAACGGCGCGGCGAACGCGGTGGACAGGAAGATTGCCCGGGTCATCACAAACAGACGGAACTGCGCGTCGGTCCGCATCAGCGCAAGCTGGCGGACCGCCTCCACGGCCGCGTTGCCGCCACCACTGTTCTGGCCGGGGGCCTCTCGGACGAAGCCGTACGCCGCCGCGGCGCCCAGCCACAACAGGCCGGCACCGAATAGCAGCGAAGCCAGATAGCCAATGCTCTCGCCGCCGGACAGCAGGCCGGTGGCGCCAATGGCCAGGGCTGCGCCGCCACCGATTGACGAGGCATAACCGGATGCCTTGCCTCGTGTGCGCCGCGACACCGTCTTGCCCTGCACATCCTTGATGGCGACGGAACAAATACCCCGCGCCAGGCTGAACAAGACCAGCAGGCCGAGCAGCATCCAGCCCGCATTCGCGCCTTCGCCATGCAATGCGACCAGACCCATGGCGACCATGCAGCTGCCCTGCAAGGCGCTGCCGAGCACCCAGAACCATTTGCGTATGGCGTGACTGCGAATCCACGCGGCCACGAACAGCTGTGGAATCAGCGCCAGTGATTCGCGGATGGGAACGGTTAGCCCGGCCATGAATGCCGGCGCACCGACAGCCGCGAGTACCCATACCAGCACGAGCTTGGCGCTGCCGAGATGATCCCCCGTTTTGGTCGCCGCGAGGGCGAATACGTGGATCAGGAAATTTCGTGGCAAATGCCGACAGGCCGATTCAGGAACGTCCTTGCACACGCGGGCGTCTTCCTCTCCAAGCAGAATTTCGTAAACGGATCGATCGCGCTGCAATGCCAGGTGTCCTCAGGCGTTTCGGCGCGAGAGTGTGCCATGAGGCACGGCGTCAGCGCCGCTTGGGAACAAAGGCAAACACCAGCAACAGGCCAGCGACAAACCCGCCGATGTGGGCGCGGAACGCGACGCCAGCGCCCGCTCCGCTCATCATTTCCGATAGAAGCTGCAGCAAAAACCAGAGCCCGAGCACGGCAGCGGCCGGCAGCCGCGTGACATGCAGATAGAAGCCAAGCGGGATCACGACGGTGACCCGGGCCCGGGGATAGAGCATGAGGTAGGCAGCCAGTACCCCCGATATCGCACCGCTGGCGCCCACCATGGGGATCGCCGAGGAGGGATCCGGCAGCGCCTGTGCCATCGCCGCACCGATGCCGCAGAGCAGATAGAACACGATGAACCGACCGTGGCCCATCGCGTCTTCCACATTGTCCGAGAAGATCCAGAGGTACAGCATGTTGCCGATCAGGTGCATCCAGCCGCCATGCAGGAACATGGAGGTGAACACCGTCAGCAGGGCGGGAACGGTGCCGATTTCTGGCGGAAGCATCGCGCCTTGCAGCAACCGCGCCGGGATCAGGCCATAGCCGAAGATGGCCTGCTGCGCGGCGGCGCCCAGCGACCACTCCCACAGGAATACGCCGACGCAGCTGCCGATGAGCAGCCAGGTCAGCCATGGTGTGCGGCGCGCGGGGTTGTCATCCCGGATGGGGATCATCGCAGTTCGGTCCTGTCGGGGCGGGCTTGGATGTCAGTGTTAGTGTAGATGACACATGACGGGGCCCTCGCATGCGGGATTCGGCGACAGATCCGATACGAGCGGGCACCGCAACAATTCGAGGAGGCAGCATGAGCATTCCACGCTCTGTTCTGGAGCAGATTGGCCGCACACCGATGCTGGAATTGCAGGGTTTCGAGACCGGACCCTGCCGCTTGTTTGTCAAGCTGGAGAACCAGAACCCCACCGGATCGATCAAGGATCGCATCGGCTTGTCGCTGGTCGATGCGGCGGAGCGCAACGGCGACATTAAGCCAGGCGGCACGCTGATCGAGGCCACCGCGGGCAACACAGGGCTGGGTCTGGCACTGGTCGCGGCGCAGAAAGGTTACCGATTGCTCCTGATCGTGCCGGACAAGATGGCGCAGGAGAAGATCTTTCACCTCAAGGCTCTGGGCGCCGAAGTGCGTATCACCCGGTCGGATGTCGGCAAGGGTCATCCCGAGTATTACCAGGATATGGCCGAGCGCCTGGCGGCCGAAATTCCGAACAGTTTCTACGTAAACCAGTTTGGTAACCCGGCAAACCCCTTGGCGCACGAGACCACCACCGGGCCGGAGATCTGGGATCAGATGGACGGTGACGTGGATGCCGTGGTTTGTGGCGTCGGTTCGGGAGGCACCATCACCGGGCTTACGCGATTCTTTCAGCGAGTGAATCCGTCGACGCAAATGGTGCTTGCCGATCCGGTGGGTTCGGTGCTCGTCGACTACGTAAAGACGGGACGGTATGGCGAGGCCGGAAGCTGGGTCATCGAAGGGATCGGGGAAGATTTCATCCCACCGGTCTGCGATTTGAGCGCCGTGGTCCACGCTTACAGCATCTCGGATGCGGAAAGCCTTCAAACCGGCCGCGCATTGCTCAGAACCTGCGGCATTCTGGGTGGCTCGTCCACCGGAACCTTGCTGGCGGGCGCGCTGAGGTACTGCCGCGAGCAAACCCGCCCACAACGGGTGGTCACCTTCGTCTGCGACAGCGGCAATAAATATCTGTCGAAGATGTACAACGATTTCTGGATGTTCGATCAGGGCCTGCTAGGGCAGCCGGAGACAGGCACACTGCTGGACCTGATCGCGCGTCGTTATGCCGATGGCTCTGCCGTCACCGTCCGGCCCGAGGATTCGCTCATTCAGGCCTACCGGCGAATGAAGCTGGATGATGTGTCGCAGCTGCCGGTCATGGATGGCGACCGGCTTGTCGGCATTATTGACGAATCCGATCTGCTGCTGGCGGTCCATGCTGACGCCGCGCATTTCCACACGGCAGTGCAAACGGCGATGGTGACGCAGTTGCAGACCGTTGACGTCAACGCCAGCGTGGACGAGCTGCTGCCGTTGTTCGACCAGGGACGGGTGGCGATTGTCGAGGATGCAGGCCGCTTTGTCGGGTTGATTACCAAAATTGATGTGCTCAACTACCTGCGCCATCGGGTGCAATAGCAATCTCTGGTAAGGAACAAACATGACCAGCAAGCAAGCAACGGCAACCCGGAGCATGGCGATGGCCACACGGGCGATTCACGGCGGACAGCAGGTCGACCCGGTGACCGGCGCCGTGATACCGCCGATCTCTCTGGCGTCGACGTATGTGCAGTCCGGCCCGGGCGAGCACCAGGGCTTTGAGTATTCTCGGTCGCATAATCCGACGCGTTACGCCTATGAGCGTGCCGTCGCAAGCCTGGAAGAAGGGCGGGCAGCCTTCGGGTTTGCCTCGGGATTGGCGGCAATGGCATCGGTGCTTGATCTGTTGCCAGCCGGCAGTCATGTGATCGCATCGGACGACCTCTACGGAGGCAGCTATCGCCTGCTCAACGCGGTGCGCGGGCCGGCCGCAGGCCTGCAGGTGAGCCATGTCGACATGCGCGACCCGCAGCGCGTCCGTGACGCCCTTCGCGACAATACCCGGTTGATCTGGGTCGAGACGCCGACGAATCCTCTGCTTCGTCTCGCCGATCTGGAGGCGATCGCGGCGATCGCCCGGCAGGCCGGCGTGATGTGCTGTGCCGACAATACCTTTGCGACGCCGGTGTTGCAGCGTCCGCTGACGCTGGGGTTCGACCTCGTGCTGCACTCGGCCACCAAGTATCTGGCGGGTCATTCGGATGTGGTGTCCGGCGTGGTCGTGGTGGGCGACGATCCCGAGCTGGAAGAGCGACTGCGTTTCGTACAGAACGCCGTTGGCTCGGTCGCCGGGCCGTTTGACAGTTATCTGGTGCTGCGAGGGATCAAGACCTTGCCCCTGCGCATGCAACGGCATTGCGAGAACGCATCTGAACTGGCCGGCTGGCTGGATTTACAGGCCGGCGTGAGGACAGTGCACTACCCAGGGCTGCCAGCTCATCCGCAACAAACGTTGGCCTTACGACAGATGTCCGCGTTTGGCGGGATGATTGCGATGGAGATTGACGGCGGGCTTGCGGCTGCCCGCGCGTTTCTACAAGCCACTGAATTGTTTCAACTCGCCGAATCGCTCGGTGGGGTGGAAAGCCTGATCGAACACCCGGGCATCATGACGCATGCCAGCGTCCCGGCGGACCAGCGACAGGCGCTGGGGATTGGTGATGGACTGATCCGTCTCTCGGTCGGGATCGAGGATGTCGAGGATCTGCGAGCCGATCTGTCCGGGGCGCTGGACGCAGCGCGTCTCGCGAACTAATCAGCCGCCTGCGGCGCTGGCGTCGCGCCACCGCGCAGCAGCCGTTGGGGCGGCTCGATCTCGTAAAGCCTGCCCCAGCGTTTGCCGGTGACGAACAGTCGCTGGCTGTCGTCCAGCCACGCAATGCCGTTCAACGTGTTTTCGGCGCGCCGCGTGGTGTGTGGGTCCAACTCGCTCAGATCCAGCCATTCCACGACGCGACCGGTGGCGGGTTCGATCACGGCAACCCTGCGTGTTTGCCAGACGTTGGCCAACACGTAGCCGTTCACCCACTCGAGTTCGTTGAGGTTTCGGACTGGCCGGTCGCCATCCGTGACCTCGAGGTCATGAACAGGTCGGAAATCCGTTGTGCTGTGCCAGTGAAGTCTGGCGGAGCCGTCGCTGCGAATGAGGTGTTCGCCGTCGTAGGTCAGGCCCCAGCCCTCGCCGTCATAGGTCCACTGGCCCAGCTTTCGCCCATGGCGCGACCAGACAATGGCCTGACCTGCCTGCCAGGTCAGCTGAATGAACCGGTGCTGGCCATCAATGGCGAGGCCTTCGCCGAACCAGCGGGGCGGTAGCGCAATGGCGCGCTCGACCCGGCCGGTGGCCAGGTCGACCCAGCGCAGTTCCGAGGCGCCGCGCTGGCCGGTGCTTTCCAGCAACTGTTCGCCGAGAAAAACCAGACCCTGTGTAAAGGCGTCTTGAGCATGCGGAAAACTGGCGAGAACCGCAGGCCGGCTAACGGGGGGCGATTCGGCCGCTCCTGCGGTGGGCGCGCCGACCAGCAGGGCGAGCGCCATGCCCAACCATGTCCCGAGTCTGATCATTCACGCGCCAAGACGATCAGCCAATTCGAGCAGGCAACGCACGGTCGGCGGCTGCCGATCGGTTGTTGGCCAGGTGGCATCCGCCCGGCTGAGCCAGACCGCCTGGAATCCTGCGGTTCGAGCGCCGACGACATCGGCATGCGGGTGGTCGCCAACATGCAGAATCTGCTTCGGTTCCAACCGGAGATGGTCGGCCGTATGCGCAAAAATCCGGGGGTCTGGTTTGGCGAAGCCAACGTCGCGGGCATACACCGTGTGTTCCAGCAGATGCAGGCCGGTCGCCGGTCCGGGTTGCCCGTTTCCGTTGGTGAGTCCGACCAGTCGGAAGCGTGAGGCCAAACGCTGCAAACCGAGCCGCACGTCGTCATAACAAGCGATATCGTTCCGGGCTTTGAAGAAGACGGAAAAGGCTTCTTCCGCTCGATGCACGGGGGCGCCGACGGAATCCAGCAATACCCGGATGGTTTTCAGCCGCAGGGCCGTCATGTCGTGTAACAGCTCGGGATTCGCTTGCCCAACGCGTTGCCGCAACGCATGCACGCCAGCCTCGTCATAGCGGTCGAGCACCGCCGGAGCATGCTGCGAGAACCAACTTCGTAATGCCAGCTCGGCGCGCTGCATGACCGGCGCAATGGGCCAGAGCGTATCGTCGAAATCGAAGCTGATTGCGCGGATGCTCGCGGCATCCAGGCTGGCTTCAGTCATCAATCAGGAAGTATTCAAGCGTCGACACAACGCGAATGGTCTTGACCTCGGGCGAGTGCGGATCGCGATCGGTGATCGTGAACAGGCCCTGGCGTGCGCGTCTTAGCGTGCCGACGGCGGTTCCGGAATCTTCGGCGAAGCGGGCTGCGGCATCGCGCCCATTGCGCGTGGCCTGGGCGATCATGTCGGGCTTGATCTCGTTCAGTTCGGTGAACAGGAACTGGGTTTGAGCACCCCATTGGTGCATGAGTACCACGCCCTCGCTCACCAATTCTCCAGCCGCTTGCTGTGCCTTGCGAACCTTGTCGACCTGATCGGTGCGGAGCAGCACCGTCGCCTCGGCGGTGTAGCGGTTGCCGCGGTATCCGTCGCTGCCATATTGCTGCGATAGCTTGTCGGTGATGCGCGGGGCGGACCGGGTGATGTTGTCGGCGGGAAAGCCCTGCGCTTGCAGAAACGCCAGAATGCGCTGCGCGTCGGCCTCAAGTGTCTGCTGGACGTCGGGCAACTCGTTGCCGGTTGCCGAAAACACCAGCGGCCAAATCGCCAGGTTGGCTGGAACCTCGCGTTCGGCTAGGCCCTTGACCTCCACGAAGCGGTCGGCACTGCGGATATCGGACAGGCTGGCGCCAATGAGGCAAGCCGAGACAGTCATGCCGGCGGCCACGAGGCCGCCGGCGACCATGCGGTCCATCGGATTATTCGCCCGGTTCGGCCGAGTCGAAACCGCCTGAGATAAGGCAGGTGATACCCAGCAGTGACAGCGTGTCCACCGTGATCGTGCCACCGTCAAACAGCGGGTCGGTGTCGTCGCCTGGCGGGTCGATGATCACGCCTTCGTCATCACGAATACTGCCGGCGACACAGGCCTGACCGGTGACCAAGGGTTGAGGCTCAACCAGGCCGGTGTTGGTGACCGTGACCGGTGACCCGAATCCGGCGCCACCCTCCACGCACATGTTGGCCGTGTTGTCCCAGGTGCCTTCGATCGCGTCTTCCCAGATCACACCCGGGAAGTTGGTATCAACGAATTCCTCACCGGGGATCGGTGCATCGTTCCCGTCCAGCAGCGTGATGTCGACGGCGGCCGTCAGCTGCGCTGTCGTGACTTCGAGCAATAGCGGGATCGATATGGCCCCCAGTCCGGACGAAATACAACCATTCTCAGGGTCTGACGTGACGACGATGTTGGTCGGCTGGACGCCGGTAATCGTGGCCGTTAACGCGTCACCCAGAACGGTTGTCGTGCCCGGGATCAGATACTCGGCGCCGACGATCACGTCGCATGGCGCAACGCCAGCCAGTTCGCAGGCTTCCTGGGCACCGTCGCTAACGGACAACCGTCCTTCCGTCGTATCTCCGTCCTGGTTCAAGTCATCGCCATTTTCGATCGTGGCGAGATCGGAGGTGGTCGGAATCAGATCGGCTTCCTCGGCTTCGACCAGCCAAGTCAGCTGGGCGTTGTCCGTGAAATCCACCGTCGTCTCGTCGGAGAGAATGGCAAAGGCGAGAAAATCACGGTTCAGGCCGTTGCCGACAAACGTCGGAGTATCGGTGGGACCGACATAACAGGCGTTCGGGTCGCCACCGTCCGGTGTGTTGGGGCACGGAACGCAGCTGCCTTCACTCAGGCGGTTTTCGGGGCAGACGTAGACGGCCGTGACATCCGTTGGAAGAATCGCGACGGTCGTGATGGCATCCACGCCTGCCAATTCGGGAACGGTTGCCTCAAGCGTGACCGTCGCCTCGGCGCCTGGGTCCGGCGTGAACGTGCCGGGTGACTGGCAGAACGCGGCCGGAACGGAGTCCATGCCTCCGAATGAAATCGGTGCCCCTGCCTCGGTGGTCGGGTCGGCTGTAGCCGGCGCCACCGTAATGGGGATGCCGGTAGTCTGTTTGTAGCCGCCGACCGCCAGCAATGCGGTTGCGTTCGCCGGGGCGACATCGAGGGTCGGGTCGTTGCGCAGGCTGGATGGCGGTTCGCCGGCCAAACCGGTCACGTCGCGGCATTCGCCGTCCGAGAACAGGCCGTAGACCCGATAAGCAACCGTGGTGCCCCGCGGGGTGTTCACGCCGGGGAGGCACTGTGTCGCGTTGTTCACGTCCGGACACAGATAGATGCTTTCCAGCGTGGCGTCCGTAACGAAGACAGGGATCGAGTCGGAGGCGGATTCCCCGCTGTTCTGCATGAACGTTGCGGTGACATCCACGCCCTGGTCGTCAAAATCGACGCCCCAGATGCGGCCCGGGATCGGGTCACGTTCAGTGTCGGCCAGGCCCGGGCATAAGGTCGGCGAACCGGCGGTTTCAACGCACACTTTCGACGGGTCTTCGCTAACCCAGGACACCTCATTCTGATAGCACTGCGTCAGCGAGGGGATGACGTTGCCGGTGTTCGGATCTGCAAACGTGGCCTCGGCGCTCAGATTGGATCCGGAATCCTGGGCGATGTCTGCACGGCCGGTGATGCCACTGCAGTTGCCGTTGTTGTAAACGGTCAACGAATTGATAACGCCTGCGAGCACGGTGACACGTGCCACGCTGGACTTGCCATCCATTGCCGCGGTGACGTCGATCGCCGACGTGGTCACCGCTTCGCCACCCACCAAGCCGGTCGAAGTGACAGACACGACGCTAGGGTCTGCACTCGTCCAGCTCACCTCGCCGGTGATGTCTAACTGCGAGAACGTCTCACCCTGCGAGGGCGGAGTGGTGTAAAAGCCGGTCGCGGTCAATTGTCGGGTCGTATCCTCGGCGATCTCGATCGGCGACGGATTTACCACGATGCGATCCAGCTGCGGCGTGAAATCAGGGCTGCGTACTTCACCGCTGCAAGCGGCGAATGTACCTGCGACCAAGAGAACGAGGAACGAGCGAGAAACTGACGTCATTGGAAATCTCTCCGGTTGCCCAAGCCCTGACGAAGACTTGGGAATCGTCATTCAGCGAAGACTATCATGTTTACAGGAAATTCACGGTGGATTCCACGTCAGAAAATACCGCAATTTCAAGCGGTCAACGACTATTCCTGCCACTCAGCGGCAACAGCGCTACATGCTTGAACGTCATCGTGCCACTCCTGTTCACGCTAACTTTCGATGTGTCGACCAACGGTTCGTCGCAAGCGACCGAAGCGGCTGAATCTTGCGGACTACTCCAGGTCCGTCGGGCTAGGTCCCTTGATGTGGAAACCCTGGACATAGCCCACGCCCATCTGCCATAGCAGCGCCATCGATTCGGCATCTTCGACACGCTGGGCGATGACGGCGACGCCTTCGTCCTGTGCTTTCGCAATCAGCGATTGCATCTGGTTCTGGGTGGAACCTGGCTGTGAGGCCGCTTTGGTGAACGACGCGTGGAGCTTGACGAAATCTGGGTAGAGCTCCTCCAGCAGGGTGATCGACCGATCGTCGGTGCCAAAATAGTCGATGCTGAGCCCGGCGCCGAAATGGCGGATGCCCTCGCAGAGTGCGATGGCTTGCTCCAGACGGTTTTGCAGAAAGGATTCCTGCAAATTGAACACGAGCTGGCGATACGCCGCAGGTTTGCCGACAAGACGTACGCGCAGCCAGCGCAGAAACCCGTCGTGCTGCGCCACCGTCTGCTCAGACAGCTTGACGAATAAACGCATCGGCGGGGCCTGCTCTCGCTGACGGTCCATGAGCAGTTCGATGGCAATATCCACGACTGCGCGGTCGAGATCGGCGATCAGCCCGGCTTGCTCTGCAACCTGAATGAAATCCCTGGCCTGGTATTCGGTGCCGTCTTTGGCCGTTAGCCGGAGCAGGGCGTCGTACTGCTGCTCATCGGCATCGTCCAGCTTCAACACCGGCATGTAGCTCAGGGAGAAACCGCCGTGCTTCAAGCCATAGCGGATCTTCTTTTTCCACTCGTCTTCGGATTTCTTGCGCTTGAGATCGGCATCGTCTGATTCCAGCAACGACACGACGCCGGGCGTCAATGTGTGATCTTTCAGGTAGCCCGCAATCCGGCGGACGCAGGTTTCGGCATCTTCACCCAGCTCATTGGCGTAGACGACACCGGCCATACGAATGTGAAGCTGATGATGCTCGGTCCGGAAAACGGCGTCGCCAAGCTTGTCCAGCCACCCCTGACAGCTAGTCCGGATGCGTTTCGGATCCGCCCGTCGAAGTAGTACGAGCAGACGGCCTGGCGCGACCTGGAATAACCGTTCGTCGCGGTCGAGCAGGGAGGCGAGAAAACTCTCGACCGAATCGACCAGCTGTTCGAAGCCGATGAAGCCAAGCTGGGCTTCCAGATCGTCGAGTTCCAACAGGCGCAGGTCGAGCAGGCCGAACGTGTCAGTGGAGCCATCCTGCCGCGCCTGCTCGACGGCCTCGGTAAGCCGCGCACGGACACCCGCAGATTCCTCGCGGGATTCCCGCCGCGGTGCGCCGACCAGCTCGATGCTGGGTACGCCGTCTCTGCTGATGCGGCGCAATGCGACGCGCAGGGGGCGGGTGGATCCGGCAGCGGTCGCGAACTGCAAATCCAGGTCGACGGCGGTTTTTTGCTCGTTGATCAGGTTCGCCAGCTCGTCGCGTACGCTGCTCTGTTGGTCAGGTTCGATGAAGTCGAGCAGTGGCAGATGCTGAGGCTGGTCGTCGTCGACGAGCTTTGCGAAGGGTTCATTCGCCTCGATGACGATGCCGTCTTGAACAAGCGCGATCGCAACGCCCATGTCGCGAAGCAGCGCTTTCTGCTGCGCTTCCAGCAGGCGTGTCGTTCGCTCTCGCTCGTCCAGCGAGCGACGTGTTCGGGAAAACGCGATTTCCCGCGCGATGACGAATGTCATTTGCTCGGGGTCGTCCGGGCGCAACCAGTCTCGCGCGTCGTGTTCACGCAGCGATTGCACTGAGCCACCGGTGCCCTCGCCGTCGACAAGCAGCGTGGTGAGTTGCGGGTCTGCGGCGCAGGCCGTGCGGCACCAGGCCGGAGTGTCGATTTCCAGTGCGGGATCGATGGCGAAGATCAGCGGCCGCTCAGCCTTGATGCTGGAGACGAGGTCGTCGTCCAGGCGTGCCTGGACCACGTGCGCGGCGAGACCGCGGTTTCGAAGTTCGCGTTCGATGAGCTGGCCGACGTCCGGATCGGTGCCCAGCAGCAAGATCTTCGCAGACCCCGCGTCGGGAGTCTGGAGGTCCAGGACGGAAGCCCCGTCAGAAAGATTCGAAACAGTGATTGTCCTGCCACTCCGCCCCGGCGGGCTGTGATCTTTAGGAGAGCGCGTTGCCAGGTACACAAGGCGGGTCGGTACTGGACCACACTAACGAGTTGATGGCTGCTTCCTTCACTCAGATGGTGCACAAAAAAACGCCCGGTTGGAAGACCAACCGGGCGTTTGACTCACCTATCAGAGCGTAAGGCTTATTCAGCCAGGCGCAGCTCCACCCGTCGGTTCCGGGCCTGACCATCTTCGGTGGCGTTGTTCGCCACCGGCTGGGTCTCGCCGTAGCCTCTGGAGATCAGGCTGTCCGGGTTCACGCCCTTGCTGACCAGGTAGCTACGGACCGAGGCAGCACGCTCCTCGGAGAGCTTCTGGTTGTACGCGGCGGGGCCGACCGAGTCGGTGTGTCCGGCGATCTCGGCCTTGATGTCGGCCTGATCGGCCAGCGACTTGGCGACCCGATCCAGGATCGTGCGTGCATCTGGCCGCAACACTGTCTTGTTGAACTCGAAGTGCACGCCCTCAAGCACCAGTTCCTGGTTCTTGATCGGGCAGCCCGTCTTGTCGACTTCCAGTCCCGGCAGCGTGTTCGGGCACAGGTCGTCGCGATTCAACACGCCGTCGCCGTCCAGATCCAGGGAACAGCCGCGCTCGTCGACCGCCACGCCTGGCGCGGTATTGGGGCAGTTGTCCTTGTAGTCAGGTACGCCATCGCCGTCGGTGTCGAACGGGCAGCCGTAGCGATCGACCGGCACACCCTGGGGCGTGTTCGGGCACTTGTCCTGCGAATCCGGGACGCCGTCGCCGTCCGAGTCCAGCGGACAGCCATTGCGGTCAACCGGAACGCCCGGAGGTGTGCCAGGGCACTTGTCACGGAAATCCGGGACGCCGTCGCCGTCGGCATCCAGCGGGCAGCCATCTTCATCCACGGGCACGCCGCGCGGTGTGCCGGGGCACTTGTCACGGAAGTCCGGCACACCATCGCCGTCCGAATCGACGGCACAGCCCTTTTCGTCCACCAGCACGCCTGGCGGCGTGTTCGGGCAGGCATCGAAACGGTCCGCCACACCGTCGCCGTCGGCGTCAGGGGGCGGGGGCGGCCAGGTGCCGATGCGATACATCAGGCCGATCGTGGCCTGATAGTTGTAGAAATCGTCCTCGACGAGCACGCCTTCTTCATCGATGTGATCGACCAGGTACTGGCCTTCCACGCGCAGATCGAGGTTATTGTTCAGCCGGAACAGGGCCCCGAGTCCGCCGTTGTACGACAGCCCGCTGACTTCTTCATCCAGAAAGTTGACGTTGTGCAGGCCGGCGCCGAGCAAACCGTAGAAACGTGCCCGGCGGCTATCGTTGAGCAGCAGCATGAAGTTGCCGCCACCGACGATGCGTTCGTACTCGGAGTTGATGTTCGAGACATCGACCGAGCCGCCGCTGACGAAACCTTCAACGGCCATGCGATGGCCGATGAACTTGCCGAAGGTCACCATGCCGGCGGGGCCGTTGTCCTGGTCTTCGCTGTCGGTGACCAGGAATCCAGCACTGCCGGACAGGAAGTATCGATCATCGAAACCGATGTCATACTCCTGCGCGTTGGCACTGAAAGGGGCGGCCAACGAAGCAGCCAGGGCGCAGGTGCCGACGTATCGGCATAAACGAGTAATCATCCGGAAGAACTCCCTCGGGTGAATGCAATCCATTTGCAGACCAGCCGCAGATCGTAGTCTAGGGAAAGCCACAGCAAATGTCCCGCCATCCTTCTCTATGCATTGTCTTCCGTCGATGGCACCAAAACGATGAATAACGAACGGGTGGCCTTGTCGGTCAGTGATCTGCGCAAGCACTTTGGTGCCGTCGAGGCCGTACGAGGTCTGAGTCTGAACATCCGTGTCGGCGAATGTTTCGGTTTGCTGGGTCCGAACGGTGCGGGCAAGACCACCACCATCGAACTTCTGGAAGGGATTCTTCGACCATCGTCAGGCACGATTTTGTACTTGGGTGAGCCACTGGGTGACCGGTTCCGGCGCGAGGCCGGCATTCAATTTCAGCACACCGCACTGCAGGACTTCCTGACGGTTCGCGAACATCTGGAGTTGTTCGCCCGCCTTTATCCGCGGGCCAGGCCGATTGCCGAGATCATGGAGCGGTGTGCGCTGGGCGAGCTGGCGGGGCGCGATGCCCGAAAGCTCTCCGGCGGGCAACGCCAGCGGCTGCTGCTGGGTATCGCGCTGGTCCATGACCCGGCCGTCATCTTTCTGGATGAGCCGACCACCGGGCTCGATCCGCAGGCACGGCGCAACTTCTGGTCGCTGGTGGAATCGATCAAGGCCGACGGCCGCACGGTGGTGCTGACCACGCATTACATGGAAGAGGCCTACCGGCTCTGTGACCGCATCGCGATCATGGATCATGGACAGATTATCGCCGACGGCACGCCGCGCGAGTTGCTGCGCCGCCATTTCGCCGGCGCCGTGCTGAGCCTGCCGCTCGCGGATCTGCAGCGAGCCTCCATCGATCTGGGGAACTGGCGTGTGCATCAGGATCGAGCGGAGCAGGTGGTGGACGATCTGGAAGCTGCGCTGGATGCGTTGCGGGTTCAGGGTGTGGGCCTGCAGCACTTGCAGATTCGGGAGCACACGCTGGAAGACCTGTTCATCGAACTGACCGGTGAGGCGCTACGGGCATGAGGCTTCGTCGCATTCTTGCCATCACCAAGGCGCGGAACATCGAGTTCATTCGCGATCGTTCCGCCCTGGGCTGGAACATCCTCTTGCCGCTACTGCTCGTGCTGGGTCTGGCGACCATCTTCTCCGGCGACAACCAACCGCTCTACAAGGTGGGCGTGATGATGGCCGCCGAGTCGGCAGAGCTGCCAACCGGCGACGCCGAGCCGCTGATGAATCTGCGTTTCACCCAGTTCGTGCCGGAGTTCGATCACGACCGCGCCGTGCGGCTGGTGGAGCGCCATCGGCTGGACTTGCTGGTCGATTTCGAGCAGCGCCGCTACTGGATTAATTCCACGTCTCCCAAGGGCTATTCGCTAGAGCGAATGATCGCCGGGCTACCAGGTGTGGCGCTGGAGCGGGCCGTGGTCACCGGAGAGCAGACCCGTTACGTGGATTGGCTGGTGCCGGGCATTCTCGGCATGAACATGATGTTCTCCTGCCTGTTCGGCGTGGGTTACGTCATTGTCAGATACCGCAAGGCCGGTTACCTCAAGCGGTTGAGCGCAACCCCGATCAGCCCTGCGGAGTTCCTCATCGCGCAGATATGCTCACGCCTGCTGGTGATCATGGTCGTCACCTGCGCCGTGTTTGCTGCCACTGAATGGCTGATCGGCTTTCCGGTGCTCGGCAGTCACCTGACACTGTTGGCCGTGGCGCTGGCCGGTGCGGTCGCGATGATCGCCATGGGTGTGGCTGTCGCCGCGCGGACGACCAGCGAGGAGCTGGCCAATGGCCTGCTCAACCTGGTGACCTGGCCGATGATGATGGTGTCCGGCGTGTGGTTTTCGATCGAGGGCGCGCCGGCGGCCGTGGTGTGGGCGGCCCAGTGCCTGCCGCTTACGCATCTTCTGGATGCCGCACGTGCCGTCATGCTGGATGGTGCCAGCCTGATGCAGGTGGCCGACCATCTGGTCATTCTGCTGCTGATCGGGGTCGGTTTTCTCTGCTTCGGTGCCTGGAGTTTTCGCTGGCGCGACGTCTGATCAGTTCGGCGGAAATGCCGTCCAGCCACTCATCCAGCTTTCTGCCGACCCGGGGCGCAGCGCACCACGATGGCGCGCTCCTCCATTCCAGAACTCCCCCCTTGGGATCGATGCGACAGCGGCCAGGGCGGGGCCGACATCCGGGGCAAACCGCGGGGCGATCGGGTCCAGTGCGCCGGACAAATAGGCCGGGTCGACGACGAACTGATTCTGGTGGTCCGATTGCTGCAACCAGCTGGCCAGGTCGAAGGCGGCCGGGTCTTCGCGATCAAACCGCCGACTGCTGCGATCCGTGACGAACAGCGTGTGACTGAGCGACAGGGCGCCCGATTCGACGAGTTCCTGCGAGCGGTCGCGAATCGAGATGGCTTCGTCCTTGAACCCGGCGATGATCAGGTTTCGGAAGATGCCTGCCGTGCCTTCGCGCAAGGTCATCGCACGCTGCGCGCGCGAGGCGTTCGGGTCGGCGACCAGGGTGACGTTCATGAACGTTGGCGCGGAACGGGGCTGGGCATCCGGGTCGGGGCCGTTGTTGTCACCCTCGAAGGCGTTGTCGCCCACATCGCGGCCCATTTGCACCACCAGCGACTGCACATTGCCGGTCCAGCCCAGGTCCCAGTCGAAGGCGTCATCGCCGGGCCGGGTGATCAGCAGATTGCGTAGGTTCGCCGTGCCGCCGAACATCTCGATGCCATCATCCAGCGGGCTGTGCACCTGCACATGGCGCACGATCGTGCCCTCGCCGCAGCCCGCCAGCGTCAGGCCGTTGAGCTCGTTGTTCGCCGAGATTTCGAAGCCAGCGAACTCCACGCGGACGTATTCCATCACGCCACAGGAGCCTTCGGTGTTCTTGCCGCCGTAACTGCCCAGTGGTTCGGTCTCCGGCACGCCCTCGATGCGGCCCAGGCCGATATTGGTGGGTGCATCGCCCAGCAGGACCAAACCGCCCCAGTCGCCCGCCTGGCGCGACCCAATGGGCTGCGCGCTGGTGAAGACGATCGGTGCATCGGGCCGACCCCGGGCGTGAAACTCCGCGCCATTGGCGACCAGCAGGGCAGACCCCGGTTGGCCGAGCACGGTCACGCCCGGTTCGATGGTCAGCTTGACGCCCGGCTCGATGAACACGACCTGGTTCAGCACAATGCGCTTGCCCGCCTTCCAGGTCGTGCTGACCTCGATATTGCCGTCGATATGGTCGACGCTGGGGCCGTTGTCCAGCCGGGTGATGAACAGTGTGACCAGTATGGCGATGCCGGCGAGGATCCCGATGCCGGCCAGGATTGCGCGGCGCGAGCGATGTGTCTTCGCGCGGTGAACGCTGGCTTCGAATTCGGTGGTCTGGTCGAACTCGACATGCTTCATGCCGGTGTCGACCTGCCTTAGCAAGCTACCGGTCGGCGCCAGCGTCAATACGCGCTGGGCAAGTTCCGCGACTGCCTGGTCGGTTGAGTTCGAGGCGGCCGTCAGCGTGCTGTCGCGATAATTCTGGTTGCCCAGCAGCGCGCTGAAATGTATGTACGGCAAGCTCTTGTCTGACGACGCATCGCATGCGCGCTTGAGTTGCCACAGAAGCGTGATCGCTTCCGAGTCGCCGGTGCTGGCCATTCCGTGGTCCCGAGTGAATCCCCAGCCTCAGCCTAGGGATCACAGATGGCGATTTGATGAATTAGTCAGTTGCGGGGTCGCCGTACAGATGGCACGACACCCAATGCGGTTTGTCCTCGCTGCCAAGGTTCTGCATTTTCGGTTCGATGGACGCGCATTGCGGCATCGCCGCGGGGCAGCGGGTGTGAAATGGACAGCCGGATGGCGGGTTCATCGGGGACGGCACATCACCCGACAGCACGATGCGCTCGGAACCGGATGCCGGGTCCGGCACCGGGATGGCTGACATCAATGCCTGGGTGTAGGGGTGCTTGGGATCGGCGTACAGGTCGGCGGCGCCGGCGGTCTCAACGAGTTGCCCCAGATACATCACGCCGACCTGATGGCTGATGTGCTGTACCACGGCCAGATCATGGGAGATGAACAGGAAGCTGATCCCGAACTCCGATTGCAGATCGTCGATCAGGTTCAGCACCTGGGACTGCACCGAGACATCCAGCGCGGATACGGCCTCGTCGGCGACGATGAACTTCGGATTCAGCGCCAAGGCGCGGGCGATGCCGACGCGCTGGCGCTGGCCGCCCGAGAATTCGTGCGGGTAGCGATGCAGCACCGCCCGCCGCAGACCCACGACTTCGAGCAGCTCCTCGACCTTCTTCCGGCGTTCGGTCTTGGTGCCGATGCCATGCACATCCAGCGGCTCGCGCAGGGTCTCGAATACCGTTCGACGGGGCGATA